>JBJTRB010000051.1:0-3200 GCA_046075925.1 Bacteroidota bacterium
TTTGAATCGTCCTGGATTTTCCGTCGAGCGGATCGGATTTTTCTTCCAGGAGAAAAAGTGGCGATTCTTGGTCCTAACGGTTCAGGCAAATCCACCTTCCTTCAGATCGTCTTAGGTTCACTTACCCTCACCGAAGGTTCCATTACATGGGTTCATCCAAACGGTCCGTTGGATCCTGACCAGGTGTATGGCAAATTGGCTTTTGCTGCTCCCTATCTTGAACTTCCCGATGAATTGACGCTCCAGGAGTTGCTGAAATTCCACTTTTCCTTCAAACCCGTCTTGCACGGACTTTCACTGACGGAACTGATCGCCATCAGCGGACTATCGCACGCTGCAGGGCGTCCCATCCGGACCTACTCGTCAGGAATGCGCCAACGTGTGCGACTTTTGCTCGCCTGTTGCTCCGACACCCCGTTGCTTGTTCTGGACGAACCTTGTTCGAACCTGGACCGATCCAGTACGGAATGGTATCATGGGCTGGTTGAAAGGTTCGTTATGGATAGGACGGTTTTGGTCGGATCCAACCACCAGGCAGACGAACACTCATTTTGTGACCAATCCTTGGATATCACGGCATGGAAAGTAGCATGACCACATTCAAGGTGCAACGTCCCGATGGGCTTGAAGCAGTTGCTAAGGCGTTGCTTACCTATTGCGGGACAAAACGGGTAATAGCGTTTTACGGTCCCATGGGTGCCGGGAAGACGACATTGATCCGTGCTTTATCCAAAGAATTGGGTGTCGCTGAGAATGTAAGCAGTCCTACTTTTTCCATTATCAATGAATACAGGCTTCCTGGCGGCAAAAAGGTCTTCCATTTCGATTTCTACCGCCTCGACAAGGTTGCAGAAGCCGCTGCTTTGGGTCTTGAAGAATATTTCGAAAGTGGCGAGTGGTGCCTGATCGAATGGCCGGAAAAAATTCTAAATTTATTGCCTGACCACCGTGTCCAGGTCAAGATAGACTACCTTGATGAAGGACGCTCCATCGAGTTCGAAAATGTCTGAAAAGCGATCATCCGGAATTTCTCCCCTTACATCTTCCATGTTGCTGCCTCAAGAGCAGATGGTGGAGGTGAGTAAGCAAGAGAAAAAATTATTCATTGGAATTCCTAAGGAAACGTCTTTCCAGGAAAACAGGATTCCGTTGATTCCTGATGCGGTCGCTCAACTGGTCAACAACGGGCACGAAATCCTTGTAGAAGCCGGTGCTGGTGCGACATCCAATTTTCAGGATTCGGATTACAGCGAGGCCGGTGCACGTATCTGTTATTCTGCAGAGGAAGTTTTCAAGGCTGATATCGTACTGAAAGTCGCACCTCCATCACAACAAGAGCTGGAATACATCCAGCCTCGTCAAACACTCATCTCGATCCTTCAGATGAGTACCCAAGGCGATCACTTTGTCCGTCAGCTTTCTGCCAAAAAAGTGACAGCAGTAGGCTTCGAGTTCATCCACGATGAGACCGGGATGTATCCGATCGTTCAGGCGATGAGTGAGATCGTGGGAAGTGCTTCCATACTGATTGCCGGAGAATATCTCAGCAATGCCTTCAGTGGTAAAGGAGAATTGTTGGGCGGCGTAGCCGGTATTCCTCCTACGCAAGTGGTGATCATCGGTGCTGGGACTGTAGCTGAGTTCGCAGCCAGAGCAGCTTTAGGTTTAGGTGCGGATGTGAAAGTGTTCGATAATTCAACCGCGCGCCTTCGTAGGATCCAGTCACGACTCGGCCAGCGGCTTTTCACTTCCATCATCAGTCCCAATCTGCTTCTGAAAGAGCTCAGGACGGCAGACGTGGCGCTTGGTGCATTAAGAAGCAGTCAGGGTCGAACCCCGGTAGTAGTATCGGAGGAAATGGTCAGTGAGATGCGCGTAGGTTCAGTCATTATCGATGTCAGTATCGATCAGGGTGGCTGTTTCGAAACATCGGAAGTCACCAATCATTCCCAACCGGTTTTCAGGAAATATGGAGTCGTACACTATTGTGTTCCTAATATCGCATCCAGGGTGAGTCGTACTGCATCCACTGCCTTGAGCAATATTTTCACTCCGATGCTCATAAGGGCAGGAGAGGAGGGCGGTTTCGAAGAGATGCTCTGGAAAAACAAGGCAGTACGCAAGGGCGTATATCTTTACAAGGGTTCGGTCACCAACCGTTTCGTAGCCGACACGACCAGGCTTCCTTACAAGGATCTTGATTTGTTGATGGCGGCAAGGTTCTGACCTTATCCTCTCCTTCGACGCATTTCGCTCTCGATCAGGGAGAGCTCTCTGCCAGTCTGACCTTTCACCGACGTGTTCTCCTGTGCTCTTCGAATCAGGTAGGGTAAGACGGCCTTGACCGGTCCGTAAGGAACATATTTGCAGACGTTGAATCCCGCTTTCGCCAGATTGAAGCTGATGTGGTCGCTCATGCCATAGAGTTGAGAGAACCAGATACCTGGATGCTCGGGACTCAAACCATTTTTTTTCATCAAGTCAACCAGTTGAGCGCTGCTTGACTCATTGTGCGTTCCTGCCACGATGGAAGTGAAATCCAAATGCTGCAGACACAACTGAAGGGCCAAGTCATAATCCCTGTCGGTTGCCGATTTGTCTGGTTGAATCGGAGATTGGTAGCCCAGTGATTTTGCACGAAGTCGTTCTTTCTCCATGTATGCACCTCGGACAAGTTTCACGCCTACTTTGAAGCCACTGCTACGTGCACTTTCCAATAGATTCCGAAGGTATCCCAACCGGTCGTGACGGTAAAGTTGGACAGTGTTGTATACGATGGCTTTTTGCTTATTGAATCGTCGCATCATTTCCAAGACCAGTGAATCGATTACATCCTGTATCCAGGATTCTTCTGCATCCACGAAAACCGGCACACCGAATTGGTGCGCAGTGCTGCAGATGTTTTCCAACCGATGAACAAACCGATCGTATTCTGCTGATTCAGCGGCATCGAAATCGCGACCGGAGTTCTTTTTTTCAAGTAGTGCGAATCGTCCGATTCCGGTAGGTTTGAAAACGCAAAAAGGAATGGCAGTATCGCCGTGCGCTCGCTTGATAGTCGCCAGGATTTCAGAATGAGTAGCATCGAAGTCGGACTCTGATTCACTTCCTTCGACCGAGTAGTCAAGAATGGTACCTATGCCGAATCGATGGAGCTCTTGGATGGTCCGGTTGCAGCCATCAATGTCCTCGCCGCCGCA
>JBJTRB010000052.1:0-7603 GCA_046075925.1 Bacteroidota bacterium
CGTCATGAAAAACAATGCCTCCCTCCGCCTCGCCAAAGCAGCCCTCGCCTGTGCGCTCTTCGGCACAATGTTCACCTCCTGTTCCAAGGAAGAGGAAATCAGCCCCCTCTCTGATGCGGCTGAACTGACCGGCCGCGACCAGACGGCCATCCTGACCGACGATCAGCGCCAGGAACGTATCAACGGCGCTGTTCTGGATGAACGCGGATACTACCAGACGCTCAACAACGAACAAGGACGCCTCCTGCTCGGATCAGCCGGCGAGGTAACCGACGGCGACCGCCTCCTGGTGAAGTGTACCAAGACCAAGTGTGCAGTCATCAAAGTTCCTGCAACTGGCAGCGGTTTGGAATGGGATGATGTATCCACTGCACCTTCTTCCCTTCACAACGAAGTTTCCAGGTCTATCGCTGGTGCCAACCAGATCACTGACGGCGACCGCTTCATCGTAAAGTGCAGCAAGTCCAAGTGCGACCTCATCAAGTTGCCTGTTTACCAGGCTGGCATAGATGCAGAAGCCGGAATCGGTCCTCGCCACTTGCAGAGCTTGAACGACTTCGCCAAGTAATCCTCCTACATAAAAAAACGCCCGGGAACCGTAAGTCCCGGGCGTTTCCTTTTTAAGACCGCTTAGCGATCACTTGCGGGTAACCACTACCTGACGATGCAGGAAGAAGTCATCACCGATGATTTGCAGATGATAGGTGCCCTCTGACCAATCGGACGTACCGATGGTCAGCCTGTCAGCAGCGCTTCCGGATAACTGACGTTGGTACACTTCGCGACCCTGAAGGTCGAACACGGAAAGTCGACAATTACCGGATAAACGACCCAGTCCGGCGATGTTGATCTCTGAAGTGGCAGGATTAGGGAAAAGACTCACGAAGGAGGCATTGGCCGAATTGATTCCGGTAGTGACTGATATATTCACCGTATCCGTTCCGACACAACCACTCGCATTGGTTACAGAAACATAATACGTACCGGCAGCAGTGACATCCAGCGTTTGACCGGTGGAGCCATCCGACCACGAATACGTGGTGAAACCGGCGCCCGCATCGAGGGTGTAGGTGAACGGGGCCTGGAAGGAGGTGTCAGGGCCAAGTGCTACGGTAGCTGCAGGATTCACTGTCACGGAAACCGGGATACGCTGGCTTGCACAGTAGCCATAACCACATCCAATAAAGCTGTTTGCCAAACCAGGATTCAGTGTTCCCAAGGTGTAGGGATTACACGCCCAATCGCCGGCATTATCGTTATCCGTAGAGCCTGTACGAGAAATGGAAACTCCGCCAGCGCAAGCGATGGCGCCATCACCGCTCCACTGTCCACCGGGAGTGATGGTGAAGCCGGCTACACTGATGGACATGCTTTGGATGTCAGCGGCAGTCCAGCCAAAGGCGACAAAATCCTGCACTTGTCCGTTCTGGTCAATGATCATGATCCAACCGTTCTGGTTAGGATTGAACAGCAAATTGGATCCCCAATAGTTAGTGGTCGAGTTGTCCGTTTTGTATTGGATTTCTCCGGCCTGAAAAACGCCCAGATCCCATTGTACAGTATTGATGGTATTGATAGCGGTTCCGCCATCGCTGGCGATGACCTTCCAACCCGTGGCATCGAACGGAAGACCGGAGAGGTTCTGGATTTCAATGTAATCACCTGCTGGAGGAGAAGGATCATCCTGTGCGATCTCGGTGATACGCAAGCAACCGCCTGCGCCTTCCTGGCGCGATTCCACCCACAACGTGCCGTCGGCTGTCAATTGAGGGTCGTAATCGTTGCCGATGTACAGCGGATCAGCTGAAGTATCGGCTGCATACCAGAAGGTGGTAAATCCGGAATCGGTGGTCGACTGGATGGTAGAGCCTGGGCAATAGTTGAACGACAACGTGGTAGGTGCGTTCGGGATAGCGATGAAATTGGCACTACCGGTTATGGTATCGTTGGCATTGTCCTGATCGCCGGTAAGCGAGGTGTAGGCCGTCATGGAAAGGCTACCACCAGCGATGGTGTTCAACAGTTGGGTGAACACGACCGTATCGGAAGCGCCTGGATTGAGTGGGCCCGTGTACGTTTCCGTCAAGGCTACAGTCGCAGCACCGGTGACATCCACAGAAACAGGAATATTGGATTGTGCCACGCCGCCGTAGTTTCGGATAACCACAGAAACCTGTACCTGGTCGCTTCCACATGCACTGTTTTTAGGACTGACGAAGGAAACCGGTCCGACGTTATCAGCCAAGGGGGTGAATTCGGCGGCACCCATGTCAGGGGTCAACGGATCGCGGAGATCGCCATCGATATCGATGGTGATGGAGGCGATCGGCATGGCGTTGCCATTCACAACGCCTGAAGTGGCGTGCAGATCGGTATTGGAAACATATTGAGGGTCGCCCGAAGTGGAGTTGGCATCGAGTCCGCTGGCTGTCTGCCAAGCAGAAAGCGATGACGCTGCTGTACCATTCCACAAGCCCGCTCCGGCACCACCGAAGAGGTCGTTGTAATCGCATACGGTGAGTGCGGAACCGAAACCACTAGGCGTTTCTATGCCATACCTGGGGCTTACGAAGATGTTGTTCATCAATCGGATGTTGTTGCATGCTGCCGATATCAAAGCGAAACCGGCAGAAGTGGTTGCTGATCCGAAAACGTTAGTGGAGTTGTAGTAGAAATCCATGAAACTGGTTCCTTGAAGTAGAATGCCATAGCCCGTGGTCGTGGTGGCTGCTGAGAAGAAATTGTTTGCCACGATACCCTCCTGACCTACCGTCGAGTAAACGGTGACCATGTTCAATCCATAAGCAAGTCCGGTGGAGCTGTACGCTGCCACCTTGTTTCCGACGATGGTTACTCCTTGGTCGGTATTACTGAGATAAATACCGATGAACTGTGTCGTGTTCGTCACAGAGTTGATCCGGTTGTTCCGGATGATGGGAGAACGCGACTCCTGCACATGGATACCGCGATTACCACAATCGATCAGCTGGTTGTTCTCGATGACGGTGCCTTGCTCACGGAATGTGGCGTTGGGACCGGCCAGGTGGATACCGTACGAACCGTTATAGATGATGTTGTTCCGCACGGTGAGGTTGGAGTCGATACTGGTACCACCAGTCGGAGAAAAAATTCCGGCTGCATTGGTATTCGTAGCCGTGGTAGGGATACTGTAGATGAGGCAACTCTCGACCGTTGTCCCGATGGAGATATTATCGATGCGCACCACCGTACCATAACTACCTGCACCGTCTCTGCGCAGCGTGAGCTGACGGAGCGTCACGTAGTCGGCACCGTAGATGCTGAACGTGAAATTATCCGTCGCTGCAGTTCCGGTCGGGTAGGTGAGAATGACCGAGGTGGAATCACCGTTCTCCGCCTGGAAGGTGACGCGGTTGGTGGCAGATGCACCGGTGATGCTGTTCAAGCTGACGTTGCCCGTGTAAGTACCGGGACGGATGTTGAACGTGACCGGTCCGTTCACGCCTTGTGATACGACAGCCGTAGCCGCCGCTGCAGGAGTTGCGTAGTCGGGAGTGGTGCCACCGACCGTGTACGTACCATTGAGTGCCGCTTCTGCTGTGGAAAGCAATCCGAGCAGAGCCAGGTACAGGGTAAAAATCTTCTTCATGAGAGTTGTGTGTTGGTTGGATTCAAGTCGCCTAAATTAGGCAATTCGGCAACAGTCGGAAATCGGATTTTCAGGGGATTTTGGGGATAATCGGTGCAGACACGGTCGGATTGCCTATTTTTGATCGCGTGTCAAAAGCCTGTTTCTTATCGCTGTCATTCGTCCTGTGCGGCTTCTTTGCATGGAGTCAGACTGCTACCATCGGTCTTATCGATCGACAATCCGGCAGCGAAGACGGATACGTGCTGTTCACTCCTAATTCGAGCGACACGACCTATCTCATCGACAAATGCGGACGCAGGGTCCATCATTGGGTAAGCAGTTATGCACCAGGGCTGTCGGTCTATCTGCTTCCTGACGGCTCGTTGCTCCGAACCGGACGGTTGAACAATCCCGCCTTCGCCTCCGGTGGAACAGGTGGAATCATCGAGCGCTTCAGTTGGAGCGGACAATTGCTTTGGTCGTATTCGGTGAGCAGCGCGACCGAATGCCAGCATCACGATATCTACCCCATGCCCAACGGGAACGTATTGGTGCTCGCGTGGGATCTCAAAACGCCGGCTGAAGCGACTGCAAAAGGACGCAACCCTGCAGCCCTGGGAAGTTCGCTGTGGAGCGAAAAGGTATTGGAGCTCCAGCCTGTGGGTGCCACCGGTGCGAACATCGTGTGGGAATGGGCTGCGTGGGACCACTTGATACAATCCTTCGACGCAACAAAACCTTCCTATGGAGTAGCGTCGCAACACCCCGAGCTGATCGACCTCAACTATACGTACGGAGGTGCCGCCCGACCGGATTGGATGCATTGCAACGGACTCGACTACAACGAAACGCTCGATCAGATCATGATCAGCAATCATAACTTCTGTGAGCTGTGGATCATCGACCACAGCACCACTTTGAATGAAGCGGCATCGCATGCCGGAGGCCGTTATGGAAAAGGTGGCGATCTGCTTTATCGCTGGGGGAATCCACAGACGTATGGTCGAGGCACAGCTGCCGACAAGCGATTGTTCAGTCAGCACAACACGCATTGGGTCCGCGATGGACTGCACGATGCAGGCAACATCATGGTATTCAACAACGGAGCTAATCGTCCTGGAGGAAATTATTCGTCCGTCGACATCCTTGCTCCAGATGTGGATGCGCTCGGTAAATACCCTGTGCCCGCTACTTCAGCCTACTTGCCTGACAGTGCCTATTGGAGTTACAGGGCTCCCGTACCGACTGATTTTTATTCGGCGAACATTTCCGGAGCGCAGCGGCTCACCAGTGGAAACACACTCGTGTGCAGCGGTGCCAATGGAACATTCTTCGAAGTGGATACTACCGGTGCGATTGTCTGGGAATACATCTCGCCTACCACACAAGGCGGTGCGGTCCTATCACAAGGCACGACTCCGACCATGAATCCGGTATTCCGCTGCACGCAACATGACGCAAACGATCCTGCGTTTGCGGGAATAACACTATTGCCCGGCGATCCGATCGAAGCCAATCCCCTGCCCTACGCCTGCAGCATGACCACCGGAATGAAATCGCCTGCCCTTGATGCGTGGCCGGTTGCTTTCTCCCTTGTAGAACAACGACTTGTCGTACGTTGGAGCGGCGAAGCAACCAGCGGCGTCATCACGTTATTCGACTTGCAAGGCAAACTGCATGCTGAATGGAAGCAGGTGCGGCTTGATCCTGCTTCAAGCGCTGTTCTTCCTCTGAAAACGTCGCCTGCTGCAGGCATGTATGTGGTATCGTTACGCTGCGATCAGACCGAGCGACGTTCCCTGTTGGTGGTGGTCCGCTGAGGCATTCTGGTTTTAAATCCCTATCTTTGCCTCATCAGCGTCCCTATGACGCAGCGGAGATACGTTCACCGCTCCTTCCATTTCCACAAAGGCATTCCGGTTATCCAAGGATCAGACGGCTTTTCCTTTTTACAATCACCTGATCCACCCATTAGTAGAATGAAATTCACAGATTTGAATCTGATTGAACCGCTTTTGCAAGCGGTCCATCAGAAAGGGTACACCGAACCTTCGCCCATCCAGGAACAATCCATCCCGCACTTGTTGCAGCGCCGCGACCTGTTCGGTTGCGCGCAAACCGGTACAGGAAAAACCGCAGCGTTTGCGTTGCCCATCTTACAACTCATGCATGGAGAAGGCGATCATGCGAAAGCTCCTTATGTACACGCACTCATCCTTGCTCCCACGCGCGAACTCGCATTACAGATCAACGAGAGTTTTGATGCCTACGGCAAAAACCTGGGACTGAGGAACGCTGTCATCTTCGGTGGCGTATCACAAGTGCCTCAGGAGGCAGCCATGAAAAAAGGCGTCGATATCCTGGTGGCCACGCCAGGTCGTCTGTTGGATTTGATGCAACAGGGGCTGGTACGGCTTGATCGCGTTCGGTATTTCGTGCTAGACGAAGCGGACCGAATGCTCGACATGGGCTTCATCCACGACATCCGTAAGATCCTGCCGAAACTACCCGAGCGTAAACAGACGTTTTTCTTTTCGGCCACCGTACCCGACGAGATCCGCTCCATGGCGGGAAATCTCCTGAAGGATCCCGTGCGCGTGAATGTTACACCGGTTTCGACACCGGCCGAGACCGTACGACAGTTCGTCTACCACGTACCCAAAGAACAGAAGCGCTCGCTGTTGCGTCGTGTGATCGAAGAAGAAGAGATCGGACATGTGTTGGTGTTCACGCGTACGAAACGAGGTGCCGACCGTGTAGCACGCGACTTGACGAAAGCCGGCATCAAAGCCGAGTCGATCCATGGCGACAAGTCGCAGACCGCCCGTCAGCGCGCCCTGCAAGGGTTCAAGGACCGCAAGGTGCGCGTGTTGGTGGCTACCGATATCGCTGCACGCGGCATCGACGTGCAACAGCTTTCGCACGTGATCAACTTTGAAATTCCGGAGGTGGCTGAAACCTATGTGCACCGCATCGGTCGCACGGGTCGCGCCGGAGCCAACGGCGTGGCGTTCACGTTCTGTTCGCCCGACGAGGCGGATTATCTGAGGGACATCCAGAAGTTGATCCGAAAACCGTTGGAGGTGCTGCGTACGCCGGAGCTTCCGGATGCACCGCCGCCGGCGCCACCCCGCGAAGCCCCGCCGACCAGTCCTGCACCGAGAGGCCGCAACGACCGCAACCGTGGTCGGAGGCCGCGTCCTGGTAGCCGGAGTCGCGGTAATTGACAACTTCTGACAACCGATTTCAACGTTTTCCACCGGGCAGCCGTTTCGAACGGTTTACCGGTGGCAATTTGGTGTGTTTTTGGAGTTTTTTCGAAGAAAGCGGGAGGGGGCTTGACAGCCTGTGTCAGGCGCATCACTTATTCATAACAATCTGAAATCTACGGATTAACCCGTGGGTGACACTGTTATTTTCGCACACGAAGTGCAACCCGCAAGGGCTGCGGCTTCCGGACGCTTTTGCCCATCCATTTCGGCCATTGCGAACGACGCTCCTTGAACAACCAATCCTTCTATACTTCTTCACATGAGACACACTTTTATTTACCGATCGATTCTTTGCCTTGTCGCCATCCTTCTGACTTGCGGTCTGCAGTCGTTGCGTGCGCAAACCCTGACCTCCGATTTGCCTGACTATCCGCCGGGATCGGTTGCCACGTTCTTCGGCGTGGGCTTCGCACCGTACGATACGGTGACGCTGCACGTGGAGCACGTGAACATGATGGCGGACGACAGCGCCACGTACGATTCGTCGCAGTACATCCCGTGGACGGTTGTTGCCGACTCGATGGGCGACTTCACGACACAGTGGATCGTGTGTTCGTGCGACGGCGACACCCTGATGGCCGTGGCCGTGGGCACGTCGGGCAGTGCGGCGAATGTGGTGTTTACGGATAATATCTATATCGAAAGTTGTACTGTTGCATCAGCCTCTGTTATGCAATCCATTAGCCAAAACACAACTCCATCTTTATTTTTTCCATTTACT
>JBJTRB010000053.1:0-5794 GCA_046075925.1 Bacteroidota bacterium
CTTTCCTTGACCAGACGGGACATCTCTTCTTCCCGCTGCTTGAAATGTTCCACCAAACGGAGATTCTGATTGCGAAGTCGCTGAGTGAGCAGACCGATCATTTTTTCCGTGACATCGGGCCTGTCTTTCAATAAGTGGAAGAACGTTTCACGATTGATGAGTAGAAAGCTGGTCGGCTCCAGCGTGGTGACATTCATGGAGCGAGGTCCGCGGTCCAATAAGGCCAATTCACCGACGATCTCTCCCCTGCCGCATTCAGCGACGATCTGGTTTTCATCGTGTACCTTCACCTTGCCATTGGTAATGAGGTACAGCGAATCGCCGTCATCCCCTTTGCGGATGATCACTTCGCCGGCTTCTGCTGCCATGGGATAGCTAAGCTCGCCCAGTTGTGTCAACAGTTCTTTCGGGAGCGGTGCGAATACCTCAGTCTGTTTGAGGATTTCGGAGATCTTTTCTGGTTTCATGAGTCAACTGCAAGTTACGAGGAAAAGGACTTTATAAGGAACGGATTGATGTCAAAAATCAGTGGAAAGGGAGAGCCTGATCATGTGATGTCACATGCGTTCTGGAACAGTGATACCTAGCAACCGGGTTCCCTCAGAAAGCAGTGCGGCAACCAAGGCGCTTAAACGCAGCCTGAAGGAGGTGGCTGCCGGCGCTGCCACATCCACGATGACATGATCGTGATAGAAATGATTGAAGGCTTTAGCCAGATCGTATACATGATTCGCCATCAATGCGGGAGATAAAGATTCGGCAGCCTGAGTTAGCACTTCGGGGTACGAATAGATCAATCGGACCAGATTCCTTTCGGCCGTGGACATAGGATGACTTGCCGCCAGCACGGCTGTACCCGATAATTCTCCGCCTTTTCTCAGTACCGACCGGATGCGGGCATACGTGTACTGGATAAAAGGTCCCGTATTACCGTTCAAGTCGATGCTCTCTGCCGGATTGAACAACATCCGTTTTTTAGGATCAACCTTCAGGATAAAATACTTCAACGCTCCAAGTCCGAGGTCATGATACAGTTTCCTGGCTTCGTCGCTTGCAAAATCATCCAGCTTTCCCAACGCTTTGGTAGCCATTTCAGCTTCTTCAACGATTTCACGAATAAGGTCGTCCGCATCCACCACCGTACCCTCGCGCGATTTCATTTTTCCGGATGGGAGATCCACCATTCCATAGGAGAGATGGAAAATACCATCGGCCCATGAACGACCCAACTTCTTGAAGATTTCACGGAGCACCTTGAAGTGGTAATCCTGTTCGTTTCCGACCACATACACCAGTCTTGAGAGGCCGGTGAATTCGTCAAAACGGAGCTGAGCAGTACCCAGATCCTGGGTGATATAGACGGAAGTGCCATCGGCACGAAGCACCACTTTTTGATCAAGACCGACATCGGTCAGATCCACCCAAACCGATCCATCGTCTTTCCTGAAAAACACACCCTTATCCAATCCCTCTTGTACGATCTCCTTACCCAATAGGTAAGTTTCCGATTCGTAATAGATCTTGTCGAAGTCAACTCCAAGGTTTTTGTAGGTCACGAAAAAGCCTTCGTAAACCCATCCATTCATGCGCTTCCAAAGTGCTTTTACTTCCGGATCGCCGGCTTCCCACTTGCGAAGCATTTCCTGGATTTCAGCCTGCAGAGGAGCTTCCCGTTCAGCCTGTTCCTTATCCATGCCCTTTGAGACCAACTCCTCTACCTGCTCCTTGTATTTCTTATCGTAAATGACATAGTATTTGCCCACCAGATGATCTCCTTTCATAGCAGCGGATTCGGGTGTTTCTCCGTTTCCGAACTTCTGCCATGCCAGCATGGACTTGCAGATGTGAATGCCGCGGTCGTTGACCAAATTGACTTTGATCACCTCATGGCCGACCGCCTTCAAAAGCGCTGCTACCGAATAGCCGAGAAGATTGTTTCGGATATGACCAAGGTGCAACGGCTTGTTGGTATTCGGTGAAGAATACTCCACCATCAAACGAGATGGTTGTTTGGTACGGGCCGACTGAAACAGCGATTCAGGATGGTTAGTGACTGAAGCGAAAAAATCCGTCCAGGTCTTGTCGGCAACCACCAGATTGAGGAATCCTTTGACGACATTGAAACGAGCCAGTACGGGAGACGAAGCGACCAGCTCTTGGCCTAGTCGGTTGCCGAACTCTTCGGGCGAAAGCTGGGCGCTTTTCGCGAAGGGAAACACGACGATGGTCAAGTCACCCTCGAACTCTTTTTTAGTTTCCTGAAATTGGATGGAATCGGGTGCGACCGAAATATTGAATCGACTGGAAAGGCAGTGCGAAACGGTCTGTTTGAGTTGGTCCTCGAAGCGTGTCATCATGCGCTGCCAAAGGTATCAATTCGTAAGCTGGCTGACAACGCGCTGAAGGATCTCGAAGGTGTTTTCTGCCATGAGATTTTCCTTGTCCAACGTCGGGTTGACCTCTGAAATCTCGAAACAACACACCTTTTCGTTCTGAATGAGTCGAACAAGCAAACTTCCCGCTTCTTTCTCCGTGATGCCGTTCCGAACCGGAGTACCCGTTCCTTTGGATATGGAAGAATCCATCGAGTCCACATCGAACGAGATATACAGGATGCCACAGGAATTCAGGTGCGAAAGGGTATCACGGGCGATTTTCTCCACGCCATTCCGTTTCACTTCGGCGGTGCTGAAGGTCTTCACCTTGTGCTTCTTCAAAAGGTATTGCTCTTCCGGCTCAACATCCCTGAGGGCGATGTAGACCAGGTCCTTGTAGTCGATTTTAGGGTGGATATTACCCCATTTCTTGATTTTACCCCACCACTCCAACGTCTCCTTGTCAGGCTTATTCATCTTGTTCTGCGCATTGTCCTCGCCCAGACACGCTGCTAACGGCATGCCGTGCATGTTGCCGGAAGGGGTCGTCCAAGGCGAATGGAGGTCGGCATGAGCATCGATCCAAATCACTCCCAGCCGCTGCTTTGGGTATGCCAGCCGGATGCCGGAGATGGAGCCGGCTGCGGTACTATGGTCGCCGGCAAGAATGATTGGAAACTCGTTTGATTTCAGTGAATTCTTGACCGCCATACCGACACGATCGATCATGGCGTAAATCCCTTTGATCCGTTTGGCGTACAAACTACCCGGCGACTCGAATAACTGAGCGTTCTCGTTCTGCACCTCGGTGGTGTCTAATTTCCTGAACAGATTACTGCCGTAATCCAACGCTGCAATCTTGATTGCGTCCGGACCCATGCTGGCACCACGGGTGCCTGCCCCGATCTCCGACTTGACTTCGATAATCCGGATTTTCTTGGTTTTCATTTACTGGCGGAAATTTCAATTCGTACGAGGCAAAGAAAAGTAAGTTACTTACTTTCGCGTGAATAAGTGAATCCGAGCTTGCCGGATCGGCCAAGAACAGGCCGCTTCGGAGCAGCCGGAACAGGAAGTCATGATGAAGAACACGTACCGCGACCTGATTGAACAGACCTTCTACTTTCCACAGGAAGGCTTCGAGGTGATTGATAATCAACTCCATTTCTACGGCATCGACTTGATGGAAATCAGCAAGCAATATGGCACGCCACTGAAGATCTCTTACCTGCCCAAGATCGGCTCTCAAATCAAAAAAGCTAAGCGGATTTTCAATGTCGCTATTGCGAAATCGGACTACAAAGGCAGTTACACCTATTGTTACTGCACCAAAAGCTCCCATTTCTCCTTCGTGATACACGAAGCCCTTAAGCACGATATCCATCTCGAGACATCTTCCGCTTACGACATTCCGATCATCAAGTCGTTGTTATCTGAAAAAAAGATCGACAAGAAAGTCTTCATCCTCTGCAACGGATTCAAAAGACCACCTTACATCGACGGGATTGCCGGACTCATCAACGATGGCTTTGAAAACGTCATTCCGATTCTGGACAACAAGAACGAATTGCCAGCACTGGAAAAGAAGATCAAAGGACGCAAGAAGGTGAAAGTCGGCATCCGTATTGCGGCGGAAGAAGAGCCTAATTTCGAATTCTACACCTCACGCTTGGGTATCCGTTACGATGAAATCGTCGACTATTACACCAAGTACCTGAAGAAGAATCCACGGTTCCAACTGAAGATGCTTCATTTCTTCATCAACACCGGCATCAAGGACACGGCTTACTATTGGAGTGAGCTGAACAAGTGCGTTTCGGTGTATTGCGAACTGAAGAAGGTCTGCCCTACCCTTGATTCACTCGACATCGGCGGTGGCTGGCCGGTCAGACATTCGCTCGGTTTCGAATACGATTACGAATACATGGCCGAGCAGATCATACGTCAGATCAAATCGGCGTGTAAATCGCAGGGAGTCGACGAACCGAATATCTTTTCGGAGTTCGGCAGCTTTACGGTCGCTGAGAGCGGAGCCACGCTCTACTCCGTCGTGGATAGCAAGCAGCAGAACGACAACGAGCGCTGGTACATGATCGACAGTTCCTTCATCACGACACTGCCTGACACCTGGGGCATCAAACAGAAATTCATTCTGCTGGCCATCAATCACTGGGATCGGGAATATGCGCGTGTCAATGTCGGCGGAATCACCTGCGACAGTGATGATTATTACAACAACGAATCGCACGTCAACCAAGTATACCTGCCGGAAGAGCCGGAACTGAATCAGCATCCGCTGTTCATTGGATTTTTCCATACTGGCGCTTACCAGGAGAGCATCGGCGGTTATGGCGGCATTCAACACTGCCTAATCCCTGCGCCCAAGCATGTCATCATAGACCGCGATGCCGACGGTGAATTGGTGACACGCCTTTTTGCCAAAGAGCAAAGTGCTAAAAGCATGCTGAAGATACTGGGGTATTGATCGGCGTCGAGGTTCGAAAAATCAGCGACACCACGCTCTGATCATTTCTCTTTTACCAGGAGGTCCGGGCAACGTCTCGACTTCAAAGCCGGCGGTGCGTAATGCCCGCTTCACCACCCCTTTTGCACAATAGGTGACAAGGAATCCTCCGGGACGAATCAATCGGTGTAAACCGGCGAAGTGCTCTGGAGTCCAGAGTTCTGGCTGTACCCTCGGGCCGAACGCATCGTAAAGCAAAAGATCTACTTGGTGCTCCGCTTCATAATCCTGTAGTGCTGTATTGAGTTTCGTAAGACGAAACCGCTCATGAACTTCAGCAGCACTTCCCCACGGTGATAGGTGGATAGCCGCAAACAATGATGAAAGTTCGGGGCGACCGATGTGATTGGGATAATCCAACGCCATCACCTGCTCCATCGCGAGGGGATGCACTTCCAGGCTGGTATAGTCAAAGTCGTGGTCCACTGCCCGACTCGCTTCGATAGCAGATAGGAATGTGACCAGTCCGGTACCGAAACCCATTTCAAGCACCGATAATTTACCGGGCTCCGACTGCTGCATCAAGTACCGGATACCTGCATCGATGTAGACGTGCATCGATTCATTGACAGCGCCTCGGCGTGAATGATAGGGCTCATCCCATTCCACCACGCGAATGGATGCTGAGCCGTCGCCCGTTCTGACCAAATCAACTTGGGAGGGTATCATGCCGAGTGCGGACGATTCTTCAACAGCATAGGCAATTCCCAGTCCAAGCGTTTGACGAAAGGATGCTTCCTCACCTGGCAATCGACCAATGTGCAGATTCCGCAGGATGAAGGCAGGCAAGGGTCGGTGTGAATGAACAGCTCCACCCTGTGACCGAAATGATGATTGACCAGTCCTTCCAATTCCTTGACTGTCCGATGTGTCTGTTCCAGATCCTCGTACCATG
>JBJTRB010000054.1:0-2994 GCA_046075925.1 Bacteroidota bacterium
GTGATGCTCTCGCACGCTGTCTGATAAGCCGCTTCCGCATTTGCCTTGGATGCGAATCCGTCGTACCGTGCAGCCGGAAAGGTGACATTCCGGAAAAGTCCCAGTTTTTTTTTCAATTGAAGGATCCTGCGGACGGACATATCGATCCGTTTTTCTGACACCTCACCTGATTTTACAAGCGACACCAACAGTTCTGTGAAACCGAAATCGTTGGGCGTCATGCTCATGTCGATACCTGCGTCAATCGCCATCTTAACAGCCGAACGCCGATCGGCTGCGACATGATGTACGTCGACCAACTTGTAGATGTCTTCCCAATCTGTGACCGCCACGCCAGTAAACCCGAGTTCGTCGCGCAAAAGATCCGTAACGATGGTACGATCCGCGTGCACGGGGGTGCCGTTGATTTCACCGGAGTTGATCATCACGGTTCGTGCTCCCGCAGCTATGGCTGCCTGGAAGGTGGGAAGGAAATATTCACGCAATTCGCGCGGGCCGATCCAAGCAGGCGTTCGATCGCGTCCTGAAATCGGCGCACTGTAGCCGAGAAAATGTTTCATGCAGGCAGCCACTCGATAAGGATCATCCAACCGCTTTCCCTGTAATCCACGCACGGCGGCATCACTCATGTCAGAAGCGAGCAGAACATCTTCTCCATAGGTTTCGAAGAACCTCGACCAGAGCGGTTGGCGGCCGATGTCGAGTACAGGCGAAAAATTCCACGGGATGCCGGCAGCACGTGTTTCATACGCCGTGATGGCATTGAGTCGCTCGATGAGATCAGGATTCCAAGTCGCCGCCTGACCGATAGGCTGAGGAAACAACGTGGCACCTACGACATAGTTTGCTCCGTGTATGGCGTCTATACCATACAGAATGGGAATGCCGGTTCGGGAATACTTCCGATTGGCCGAATGCAGCTCCCCGATCAGTGCGCGCCATTCATCCAGTGCGATTGTACCGCTGCCACAACCAACATTCAACACGGATCCGACATGGTATCTCTCCAAAGCCGTTCTCAACTTGGCGGTGTCCAACGCACGTGGCTCTTCAAGCTGGCAGATATTGCCTTTCGCGATCATCCCCAGATCGACCTGCGTCATCTGCCCCACTTTCTCTTCCACTGTCATGTGAGCGATGAGGGAATCGATCGAAACATCTTGCGCCATGGAGAATTTCCAGAGCAACGAGAATAGGAGGACGAACCGGATCGATTTCATTTTTTTATCAAGGCTGATAGCGAACCAAGCGGATGTCGTCGAGATAAATGTCCCCATCCGCTTCGAGTTGTATCATGAACTGCTTCATCTTGCTCAGGTCAGCGTTGTTTTTCTCCCAAGGGAAGTCCTTCAACGGTATGGTCACGGTTGTCCAGGAAACATCGTTGAACTCTCCGGATGCTTGCTCCATTCTGAATCCGCAATAGGTTTGCACATCGGTATAATCTTCGAAAGCGAAGGCAACCGGAAAATTCCTGAAGCGGCCTTTTACCGACCGCACCTTCATCTGAACAGCAGCGATGTTTTCCAAACCGGTCATGTCCTTACCCATCCAATCGCTCCAGCCGAAGCCCATGCCGATCCATTTGCATCCGCCGGTTATCTTGTCCCACTTTATATGCATCGCATAGTGTCCTTCAGCGGTCGGCGAAGTGACGCGCTCCATGGTCACACATTGCTTTTCAGGAGAGATCCATACTTCACGACCGAGATCGTCAGCGAAAATCCGAACCGGCTTGAATCCGTCGATACGGCTACTGTCCGATTCGGAAGGCTCGTCATACAAGCCCATCGGATGGAAACGTACGACACCTCGCCCTGACGGAGCACAAGCCGAAAGGGTGATTGCCAATAGCGCTATCGTGCCGAATCGTTTCAAGGTGCGAGAGGAGTCGATGTGAAGATGAGGTAATCGATTTTGCAATGAGCGTATCCGTTAGCCGGATTCGCAAGATGCAGCATGGAGATCTTGGCGAGTTTATCCGGATTGTGGATGCCATTGCCGTTCGCCGTGGTCGGCTGACCATTGCTTAAGCTTACCAGGTCGCTGTATCGGATGCTCACCAACTTCCAACCTTCCCAGTTGACCGTGACTTGCAAGTCGTATTGATCATCGGTATTGGCACTGTAGATGCCATCGGCATTCTCATCTTCTTTGAACTGGAACAACACCAGTGATTCGTTGGTATTAGGCACCCCGTAAATGAGACAATTGAAATAAACGTTATCCGAATTGGTGGCAAGCGGAAACGTTTTGATCGGCCCATAAGCAGTAGCAGGAAAATCGATCAACCCGATGAGCCAGTCCCAACTCACCGTACCGGCCATTTTCAGGTATTCGACTCCTTGTGGACTCAACGAATCATTCTTCACATTGAAATCCATGTTTGCGCCCGACTGGATGAAACGGGGCCATGCCGAACTCAATCCGCTTTCGAAATCCGTGATCAGATATCCCTGATTCACTTTCACCGACTTTATCGCAGTGGCGACTTCGAGCGTGTCATTTACATTCTCGATGAACAGCCTTGCATCACATCCCTCTGCTCTGAACATCGGGAATTCGGTAGTGGACCCGTCCCAAGTGGCGTTGCTGGCATCCAGGCTTTTAGAAACCCCATGGATGATTTTTTTCGCATGGGAAAGATGCCCCGTGATTTCCAAGGTCCAGTTGACAGGCTTGTTGAAACGGGCAGTGAACACGCCTGTTTCGCCACTGGCAAAGTCGATACTGTCCAGGTTAACCGCTAACGGCTGCAGTAACTTGAAATCGCTGTACAGTTCATCGATGCTGACACCGTCGAAGCTGTCATTGTCTTTTCTACAGCTAACAACAGCTGCGATAAACAAGAGGAAGAGAAAGCTTTTTTTCATGATCAGAAGGTCATGTTATAAATGATGGCGAATTGTCCGATAGTATATCCGGGAGTTTTTCCGGAACGATCTTCATAGCGGGAAGACTGATAGAGTCCGCTCAGATAGATGTCCTTTCCGA
>JBJTRB010000055.1:0-2942 GCA_046075925.1 Bacteroidota bacterium
TTTGGATCCGCCGCGGGTCTCGACCTGACGACTCAACTGGGAAAGAGCGATGATCGGAATATTGAGCTCTTTGGCGACAGCCTTCAAGGAACGGGAGATGGTACTGATTTCCTGTTCACGGTTTCCGCTCTTGCTGTCCAGATCCGCACGCATCAACTGCAGGTAATCCACGATCACCATCTGGATGTCGTGCATCGCCTTCAACCTGCGACAACGCGAGCGGAACTCGAACACAGAGAGTGCCGGTGTATCGTCGATATACAACGGAGCTTGCGAAAGCTTGCCAGTCTGGGTAACCAGCTTTTGCCATTCTGTCTCATCCAAAGATCCCTTTCGAAGTTTCTCGGAAGGAATGCCGGTTTCGGATGAAACCATCCTCTTGACCAATTGGTCGGCCGACATTTCCAGTGAAAACAGGGCGATGGGCTTGTTGAAATTGATAGACGCATTTCGGGCAAGTGAAAGCACGAATGCGGTCTTACCCATACCGGGACGTGCTGCAAGCACGACAAGATCCGACTTCTGCCAACCCGATGTCAATCGATCGAGCGCAGTGAATCCACTTTCCACACCTGTTACGCCGGAGCCGGCAAGGCGAGCCTGCTCGATCTGCTTGGTAACGGTGCTCACCATGTCGCGCATGTCTTGGAAATTGCGACGGATGTTTCCCTGCGCGATATCGAAGAGGTTTTTTTCTGCCCGGTCCAGCAGCTGGAATACATCACTGGTCTCCTCGTATGCATCACGGATCGTTTCAGAAGAAATCCTGATCAGTTCACGCTGGATATGTTTTTGCAAAATGATCCTGGCGTGGAACTCGATGTTCGCTGCAGAGGCGACACGATTGGTCAGTTGTGTGATATAAAACGGTCCGCCCACCAATTCCAACTCAGCCGTTTTTCGCAGCTCGTTGGTCACGGTAAGCAAGTCGATCGGCTGGGACTGTTCGAACAGCCTGCGGATCGCTTTGTAGATCAGTTGGTGTGCATCCTTGTAGAATGACTCAGGATGCAGGATATCGATGACGGAAGTAAGGGCATCCTTCTCCAACATAAGAGCACCAAGAACCGCCTCCTCCAAATCCACCGCCTGGGGCGGAAGCTTACCCATCTGCTGGCCCTGCAAAACGCTGGCTGCCGACAATGGGGATCCTGCCCGGCGACGGGATTCCGACGTCCTTGAAATTTCACCCTTATCCATCTTGATCTAAGTTAACCCTTTCGCCTTGTACATCCAATCTTAGGACGCTCAAAAAGGGGAACGAAGCTAATGAATCGGCCAGGTGACGGCAAGTACTGTTTAAAACTATCTCAGGACACAATGGGAAGCCGTATCAATACAAAGAGTAAGTGAATGACTAATAGAATCTTACCGAGAAATCACTTTATCTGAAATCTACAAAGCATTGTATATCTGTTTATTATGTAGACAGACTAAATTGAAAAATACCTTGCCGGGATAGCAGGTATCACTCAACGTGATTGAACGTTTTGACTAACTTGCGGGCGTAACTTTCGGGCCTATGAACTTCCTTGATTTCGAAAAACCGGTTGCCGATTTGGTCGAGCAGATCGAGAAACAAAAACAGTTTGGCGAGCAATCGCGTGTGGACGTTAGCGTCGCCGTCCGCCAACTGGAGTTGAGGCTGGCCGATACCCGTAAAAACCTCTACAACAACCTGACCCCGTGGCAGCGGGTTCAACTTTCACGTCACCCCGACCGCCCCTATTCACTTGGCTATATCCAGAGCATCACCGACAACGAATTCGTGGAATTCTATGGTGACCGTACTGTCAAAGACGATAAAGCCATTGTAGGCGGATTCGGCTCGCTCGAGGGCCGCACGGTCATGTTCATCGGCCAACAGAAAGGAAACACCACCAAGCAGCGCCAGTACCGCAATTTCGGCATGGCGAATCCGGAGGGCTACCGTAAGGCACTACGTTTAATGAAAATGGCTGAAAAATTCGGTAAGCCGGTAGTGACCTTCATCGACACGCCAGGAGCCTACCCGGGTCTCGAAGCCGAAGAACGCGGACAAGGCGAAGCCATTGCGCGCAACCTGTTTGAAATGGCCCGGCTTAAGGTGCCGGTCGTTTGCGTCATCATCGGTGAAGGTGCTTCCGGCGGAGCTCTGGGAATCGGCATTGGCTACAAAGTGTACATGCTGGAGAACACCTGGTACTCGGTCATTTCACCCGAATCCTGCTCCTCCATCCTGTGGCGCTCCTGGGACTTCAAGGAAAAAGCCGCAGAGGTGCTGAAACTCACCGCCGACGACATGCTGCGCAACAAGCTCATCGATGGAATCATCAAAGAACCGGTCGGCGGAGCGCATGCCTTCCCGGAAGAAATGTTCCGAACGGTTCGTAAGGAGTTGGTCAAGGTGCTCAATGAACTCTGCGCCCGCCCGATCGACGAAGTAGTGAAAGACCGCATCGCGAAATTCTGTTCGATGGGTGTGGTCGGAGAGGCCAACGGCTAATCCAGCCTTTCATGATCTCCTTCCCCAACTGCAAGATCAACCTCGGACTCCACATCGTGGAGAAAAGGGCTGACGACTTTCATGAGTTGGAGACCGTATTCTTCCCGCTCCCCTGGAGTGACATTCTTGAAATAACCCCTACGACAGGAGACCGGCCCGGCGCTGATTTCAAGGGCACCGGTACGCGTATCTATGGCTCAAAGGAAGAGAACTTATGTGTCAGAGCGTATCAAACACTTGCAGCCGAACATGCATTAGGTCCGGTGAAGATGCACCTGCACAAGATCATTCCCATCGGTGCAGGACTGGGTGGCGGCTCCTCCGATGCTGCTTTCGTACTGAAAAGCCTTGATAAGATCTTCCAATTAGGATTGAGCAACGAAACACTTGAAAGACACGCAGCGACTCTTGGAAGTGATTGCCCGTTTTTCATCCAGAACAAACCTGTTTATGCTAC
>JBJTRB010000056.1:0-3527 GCA_046075925.1 Bacteroidota bacterium
TGGTCCTGAGTACAGCATTTATCTCCGCGAGGTGCGTAATGCCATCGATCTTTTCCGCGAGGCGAACATTCCTCTGAACGCTGAACTCTCGGTCAAGGAGCAGAAGTTCGGAGAGATAGCCGGTGCCATGTCGGTCGAAGTCGGTGGTAAAGAGCTCACGCTTCAGCAAGCGGCGAATCATCTTCGCATGCCGGACCGAAGCCACCGTGAAGAAGTGTATCGTAAAATGGTTTCGCGGCGTCTTGCCGATCGCAGTCAATTGGATGGGCTCTTCACGGAGTTAGTAGGACTTCGTCATCGTATCGCACTGAATGCCGATTTCCCGAATTACCGAGATTACAAGTTCAAAGCGATGGATCGCTTCGACTATACGGTGGCTGATTGTGAGGATTTTCACATGGCAGTGCAAAAGGGTGTTGTTCCACTCTTGTCCGAACTGTTGTCTGACCGAAAGCGCACTATGGGTTTGGATGTTCTTCGTCCATGGGATCTGGAAGTCGATGCCGAAGGTCGTGATGACCTCCGACCTTTCACCAATGGGGAAGAGCTTGCTTCAAAAACCATTTCCTGCTTCTCTGAAATCGATCCTTATTTCGGCGAGGTCGTTCGCACTTTGCACACGAAACGGTTCATGGATCTTGATTCCAGAATCGGAAAAGCCCCGGGAGGCTATAACTATCCGCTGTATGAGACCGGTGTGCCATTCATTTTCATGAATGCGAGCGGTTCGCTGCGCGATGTAGTCACCATGGTACACGAAGGAGGTCATGCCATTCACTCCATGTTGACGCGCGACCTTCCTTTTATCGGTTTCAAAGAGTTTCCTTCTGAAGTCGCTGAACTTGCGTCGATGAGTATGGAGCTGATATCTATGGAGCATTGGCATCATTTCTTCAGTGATCCGATCGAGCTGCGTCGGGCTAAACAAGAGCAGTTAGAGGGAGTGATCGAAGCGCTGCCGTGGATCGTCTGTATCGACCGGTTTCAGCATTGGTTGTACACTCATCCGACACATTCTGTGGAAGATCGCACCAGATTCTGGGTTGAGAATTATACGATGTTCAACGACGGTTCTGTCGATTGGTCCGGGTTGGAAGATGCGCGTGCATCTCTTTGGCAAAGGCAATTGCATCTTTTTGAAGTGCCTTTCTATTATATCGAATATGGAATGGCGCAGTTAGGTGCGATCGCTGTATGGCGCAATTATCTTCAGGATCCTGAAAAGGCGGTTGCGGACTATAAAAAAGCGCTTAGTCTGGGTCATATGTGCTCGATTCCTGAGGTTTATAAAGCTGCCGGCATCCGGTTTGATTTCTCTGCCGAGTACATCGCAGACTTGATGCTGTTCGTAAAATCCCAGTATTCGAAATTGTAAGATTCCGCTCCGTAGGGGTTGTTTTTCTCTTTCGTTTCTTTCAATACTCTACGCTCGAGTAGCTTCTTGCAAGGTTCCTTTTTGCCCGGGAAAGGACTTCCTTGTCATTAATTTAAGGTTTATTCTTACGCTCTTTTCAGCCTTTTAGACCTCCTGCTCAATGTCCTATGGCTCGCCTTTCGGTGCAATCGGACCCCCCAAATTCGTCGTGAATACCCTTGGTTATCAACAACCTCTTGCTGTAGATTTCATATAAGGATTCACCTGAAGAACCACCCATACACCAGTGGCTACTCGTACACCCAAACAATCCAACAAAGGCACCGACGGCAAGCGGTTGCTTTACCGTTTACTGCTGATTGCAGTAGGGGTGGTTTATTCGTTGGTGTTCGTCCTGGATTATCTTCTTCAGTTACGTTTCACTTTCTTCCTGCTCATCAGCCTGTTCGCCTTCGTGTTGGTCACATTGACCTACATGTGGGTGAGAGTGTCAGGAATTCCTGAACCGGCCGAGGAGAATGATGCGGAAGGACCGCGCCCATCATCAGCCGCTGATTCTCCATTTGCACCCCATCCCGACCCGATGGATTGGCCAGAGGCGGTATTCATGGTCAATGCAAGGACAGGACTTACCATTTCGGCCAATGCTGCAGCAATCAGATTGTTCGATGCCGGAACAGCCACTGCGTTGACTGGTATCGATCTTACCTCCTTGTTTTCAGCGAGGTGGTCGGAGGAGGAAAACCGTTCTTTCCGGGAGCAATTGCAATCTGGAAAAGCAGCTGTAGCAAAAGCGGATTTCCGCACCATGTCGGGTGTCGCTTTCCGTGGAGTGCTTCAAGCTGACCGAATGGAACATCAGGGCCGAAGCATGTTGCTTGTCCGTGTTTTCGAATCCTCTCGAATCAGTATGGTCGAGCCGGTTGAAACATCCGGTCAGAGCACCGATCAATTCCGAAGAATGTACGAAGAGGGCGCATTCCCCATGGTGCAACTGGGTCCGGATTACAAGATCAGATCCGCCAATCGTGCCTTTACGGATTTGTTGGCGTATCGATCAAATGAACTTGATGGCACTTCTTTGTTCGATCTGATTCATCCCGAAGAGCTGGAGCAGGAGCGCAGGGTGATGTCACAGCTGTTCCGTGGAGAGATGCCCGTGAGTCGCAGAGACAGACGGCTCGTTCGCCGCACCAACGAAGTGATTTGGGTCAATCTGTCCTCCTCCTTGAATCGTGATGCCAAAGGCGCCCCGTCCTTCGTTCTTACCATGGCCGAAAATGTCACCCAGAAAAAAAGGCTGGAGACATCCGTGCGTGATTCGAGAGACAGGTTGAAGGACCTTGTAGATAATAACGAATACGCAATCCTTTCGGTCGATCGTAATCACACCTTACTGTTTGTAAATGCCAGAGTGGCTGACTTGTTTTTCGGGTTGACCGGAATCGTGTTAGAGCCTGGCTTCAATTTGTTGGATCTTCTGCCTGTCCGCTTCCGAACAGACTACCTCGAAGTACATCAGCGTGCTTTTGCAGGCGAGGCGCAAGTGGTCGAAAAATCGATCGAGTTACCCAAAGGCACCAATCATATGGAGTTGGTGGTGACGCCGGTTACCGGTGCTTCCGGAAAGGTGATGAGTGTTTCCTTCTTTGCACACGATATCACGCAGCGTAAAAAGGCTGAGACGGAAGTCAAGAGCGCAAGAGAGAAAGCGGAAGCATCCACAGAGGCGAAGAGTACATTCCTCGCTACCATGAGTCACGAAATCCGAACCCCGTTGAACGGTGTGATCGGCATGGGTAAATTGTTGAATCAGACAATGCTTTCTGCCAAGCAGCAGGAGTATGTCGACTCCATCTTGCTCAGTGGAGAAGCTCTGCTCTCGGTGATCAATGATATCTTGGATATCTCCAAGATCGAATCTTCCAGGATGGAGTTGGAGCGTAAGCCATTCGCCTTGAAGCGTTGTATCGAAGAGACGTTCGATCTTTTGGCTGCAAAGGCCATTGAGAAAAAGCTCACGCTCCAATATTCCATTGCGCCTGGCACTCCTGCGTTTGTCATGGGCGACATCACTCGTCTGCGGCAGATATTGATGAATCTTGTATCCAATGCCATCAAGTTCACGCAACGTGGAGGTGTCGTGGTGCAG
>JBJTRB010000057.1:0-2327 GCA_046075925.1 Bacteroidota bacterium
ATCCAGCGGTCCGCTTCGCTCGTCCTGGAATGCAGCGACGACATTGCCTTCGATGTCGACTTTCATGTCGTATTTATAGATGGCGGTACTCTGCGGATACGTACTGACCGCTGCACCGTTCGAGCCTATCACGTAATTACCATTCTCGTCGAGCGTCTGCAAATAGAAGTCGTACGGATTGCCCAACGGATTCTGCTTGAAATAAGTGACCATCGTGTTGCCGCCTGAGCCGGCAGCTATGGGAACCGCCTCTTCGATGACGGGCGCATCACTGACAACCGTATTGAGGTTCAACGTACTGGTGAACTGGGCAATGCAAGTGCTGACGAACAGCGACAGCGCAGGAAGTAATAGTCTTTTCATGGCGGTGGTTTATGGCCGACAAGATACACAAGCCTTCCACTGTTGAAAATGATTTTCGTCGCAAGCGATCAGGAACGTGTGAACCGGCTTATCAACGCCGCATGCTGCGGAAAACGGCTCATCAAGTCCGCTTTTTTTGCCAATTCGAAATCGGCAAAATCGAAACCGGGCGCAACGGTGCACCCCACAAAAGAAAACCCGTTCGGATCGGCACAGCGCGATGCGAACCACGTTCCTGCGGGAACCATGAACTGCGGATGTTCTCCTGCTGCAATGTCCTGACCTACCATTACCGTCGTGGCCACCCCTTCCTGGTCGATCATTACCACTTCGACTGGTGCTCCTGAATAGGAATGCCAGATCTCGTCTGCAGCGATGCGATGAAACGAAGAAAACTCATCGCCGACCAACAAGAAATAAATGGCGGTACACATGCTTCGATCGCCCACGAAACGTTCGGGCAGCGCTGCATGTGCAATCGCCTCCGCGCTACGATACGTTTCCGTATAATAACCGCCTTCGGGATGTCGGTGCATCCGGAATTTTTCAATCAGGAAGTCAGGGCTAATGGTCATCTATCGCACGAAGTTACGCTTATCCTCCGTTAACGTATCAGCGTCACTCTTCCGTATAGTTTGTGCGAAGCACCGAACACATCATTGAACGTGACGATGTAATCGTAAACACCTTCCAGCGCAAACTCTCCGCGCTGCGTTCCATCCCAACTACGCAGCGGGTCTTCCGAAATGAAAACCTGTTTGCCCCAACGGTTGAAGATTTCGATCCGGTAATCGTAAAAATTATATCCCTTCACTTCGAATACATCGTTTGCTCCGTCACCATTCGGCGTGAACGCATTGGGAATATAAAACGCATAATCGCGACCTACTTCCAGTGTCCGGACCAGCGTGTCGATGCAGCCATAGGTGTTACGAACCACTTGTCGTACGGTGTAAATGCCGGCATTCGTATAGCTGTGTGACGGCTCCTGCTCAGCAGATGTGGTCGTGTCGCCGAAGTCCCATAACCACTCCACCGCTCCGCTGGAGGCGTCGGTCAATGCTACACGAGGAAAAAATTCGCTAACGGTAACGGGAGTGATTGTGAATCCGGCGGCCGGTACGGGATATGCATGCACATGATCGATCGTGAGGCTGTCGTCCGTACACCCGTTGCTATCGGTCACCATGAGGCGCACCGAATAATCGCCAGGCACATCGAAGATGACATCGGGGGTCGGTTGACTGCTCGATACGCCTCCGATATTCCACGAATAGCTCACAATCGGGATAGTCCCTGAAACTGGTTGCGGCCGGAATTCGACGGGCCATGGAACACAACCGGCTGCAATGCCGGAGGACCAGGAAGCAACCGGTAATGGATGAGTCACAACCGTCGTCGTGATGGAATCGACACAGCCATTGTCTGAAACTACCCTCAGTGAGACATCGTAATTTCCTGGCGATGCATACGTGTGCGACGGCTGAATGCCGGATGAACTGTTTCCGTCACCGAAATTCCAATCGTAAACGGAAATCGCTCCGGAAGCAATCGTGGATTGTTGGATGAACTGCGTGGGGGAACTGTAACACACCGCTGCTGCAGCGAAGGCGGCCTGCGGTTCCGGATAAACGGAAATCGTCGCACTACCGGTTCCGGTACATCCGTTCGCATCGGTTGCAACCACATCGTACGTTTCCGTCTGTGAAGGTGAAAGTGTTCGCACGGAATCAAGCGATCCGTCAGACCATACATACGATGCCGCTCCGCTGACCGACAACGTAACGCTTCCGCCGGGACAAATCGTTCCGGGTGTTGCGACTACTTGCGGAGCCACTACGATCTGTGGCGCAACGGTCGCCACGGTAGTAGCGGTGCATCCATTTCCGTCGGTGATCGTGCAGGTGTAATCTCCTGCCGTAACCCCGACGATGGACGCTGTCGTGTCGCCTGTTGTTGTCCAT
>JBJTRB010000058.1:0-27795 GCA_046075925.1 Bacteroidota bacterium
CTTTAGCGATAACAGTTTCTGAATCACCGTGTTAATAAGACACCACGTGATCGTTTGATTTCATGATTAAAAATTACTGGCGCTACTTTAAGCTTTTTTTCTGGTGTGTGTTGTTTGCAATACCTACATCAGTATCAGCCACCCATTCCATGGGTGCTGATCTGACTTACCGTTCGTTAGGAAATAATAGATATGAAATCACACTTACTTTTTATCGTGATTGTGTCGGCATCCAGGTCAATTTCTATGACTACGTGTCAGTACAGTCCAGCTGCTATCCGAACATTTTGAATGTGACCATGCAGTTGGTCAATGGGACTGGACAGGAAATCACTCCGCTTTGTCCCTCAGCCGTTTCCACCTGCAATGGGGGAACATTCACAGGAATACAGCAATATGTTTATCGTGGCATCGTGACGCTGCCGGCAAACTGTTCGGACTGGACCATCTCCTATGATCTTTGTTGTCGTAATGCAGCCATTACGACCATGCCTTCTCCTTTGACATCGAACATCAATGTGTACGCTACCATTGATAATACGGTGACACAAAACGATCAGTCGCCGGTGTTTTCCAATCTGCCTGTGCCATTTGTCTGCCTTGGACAGGAATTCTGTTTCAGTCATGGGGCGTTCGATGCTGATGGTGATTCGATCGTTTATGAACTGATTCCTCCGCGTGGGCAAGGCGGTGTGCCCTTGACCTACTCGCCCGGCTTTTCAGCTCAGCAGCCGCTGACCACCAGTCCGGCCATGACTTTCAACACAGAAACCGGCGACTTGTGCTTCACGCCTCAGATGATGGAAGTGACAGTGATGGCGGTGTTGGTGAAAGAATATCGAAATGGCGTTCTTATTGGTACCGTGGAACGGGATATCCAGGTAACGGTCATCAATTGTACGAATGTCCTTCCGCAAGCCAGTGGTATCAACGGTACAACTGATTTTTCAATCAGTGCATGCGCTGACCAACCGCTTTGCTTCACGATCAATAGTTCCGACACAGATATTTCTCAGAATGTGACAATGGATTGGGATTACTCCATCCCTGGGGCCACGTTTTCTGCCACTTCGGGGAGTCGTCCTTCTGCTACGTTTTGCTGGACACCTACTCAGGCCGATGTGGGGTCAAGCCGTTGCTTCACCGCTACAGTCGTAGATGATGCATGTCCGTACCTGGGTCAACAGACCTACACGTATTGTATCGATGTTCAAGGACCGCTCGTGAATGCCGGACCCGATGTGAACTTCGGTTGCTCGACTGTTTCCACTGCCACCCTTACGGCGGTTGCAAGTAATGGAACTGCTGGAGTTTATTCATATCAATGGAGTACAGGAGCTACAACGCCGAGTATTACGGCTGGTCCGGGAAACTATGTGGTGTCTGTCACCTCAGGTGGTTGTACCAGTTATGATACCGTGCGTGTAAACAATCCACAACAACCTCCCGCAGCCGCATTTACCAGTAATTCACCTTGTCTTGGTTCTCCAGTGATTTTCAGCAACTCCACCTCTTCAACTTCTACCATTGTTCAGAATCGGTGGGACTTCGGAGCGGGTGCTACAGCATCATCAGCGAACCCTTCTTTTACCTATTCAGCTGCAGGAGCCTACACGGTTAGTTTGACCGTAACGGATGCAAACGGATGTACCTCATCGGTCACCCGGACCGTCACCGTACAGCCTCCTCCTGTTGTTTCCATTTCCTCTCCTGTCGCAGTCTGTGCAGGACAGTCAGTTACATTGACGGCCTCCGGCGGCTCTTCCTATTCGTGGTCGCCAGGTGCATTAACAGGCCCATCCGTCTCTATTATCCCTTTCCAGTCTCAATCTTATCAGGTAGTCGTGACCAATGCCAACGGATGCACGGCGACCGCCACAGTCCCTGTAACGGTCAATCCGCTTCCCAGTGCGCAGGTCGTTACCCAGCCCGTATTGTGTGCTGGGTCATCAAATGGTTCGGCAATAGTCCAACCATCTGGCGGGACACCGGCTTATTCGTACAGTTGGAGCACTGGTGGAAACGGAACATCCGTCAGTGGACTGGCCGCAGGATCATATTCCGTTACCGTGACAGATGCATCTGGTTGTTCAGCATCTGCTACCTATTCCATACCATCGCCGACTCCTATCCAATTGGCTACATCTGGAGTGGCTCCCTTGTGCTTTGGAGAAGCATCAGGTTCCGTTTCCGTTGTAGCAAATGGCGGGACACCGGGATATTCTTATTCCTGGTCGCCCGGAGGAGGCAGCACACCATCTGTCAATCTACTACTCGCAGGTAATTATTCGGTAACGGTCACCGACAATAATGGTTGTACTGTAACGACTTCGGTTTCCATTGCCAGTCCTGCACCATTGAGCTTAGCAGGAGCTGCAACACCTTCCACTTGCGGAGCATCGGATGGAACCGTTTCAGTCAATGTCAGTGGAGGAGCTGGAGGTTATCAGTATGTATGGTCGCCAGGGGGAGCATTCACCAATACAGTGTCAAATCTTTCCGCTGGTAACTATAGCGTAATCGTCACGGATCAGAATGGATGCTCCAGTACGGCTGTTGCGAATATCCCCAGTACCAATGCTCCGACGTTCACGCCTGTTGTCGTACAAGATGTTTCATGTAATGCAGGGGCAGACGGTGCAGCACAGGCGGGTGCCATCATAGGCAATGCTCCATTCAGTTATTCGTGGACGAATGGAGCTTTTTCTCCCTCTATCTCCGGTGTGCCAGCTGGTAACTATTCTGTTTCTGTCACCGATGTGAATGGTTGCGTTTCAGTCGAGACAGTCACCATTATTGAACCACCTGCTTTGACGCTTGCCATCGCCACCACTGACCCTGTTTGTTTTGGTGGATCAGATGGAAGTGCTTCTGTTACTGTAAATGGTGGAACTCCGGGCTATATCACCCAATGGTCTGTCACCGGGGTGGTGGGTAACACGGTCTCTGGACTTTCAGCGGGAAGCTATACCTGTACAGTGACGGATGTCAACGGTTGCACACTTTCTCAGCAAATTCAACTCAATCAGCCTCCACAAGTGAGTGCATCGGCTGCCTCGCTTCCAGTTTCTTGTTTTGGCGGATCGGATGGCGCAGCTTACTTGAGCTCTACTGCTAATGGAGTCTTGCCATTATCGGTTTCATGGACTTCTCAGGGCGTAAACGGCGATACCTTGAATGGAGTGGGTGCAGGCACGTATCAGCTTTCTTTGACTGATGCGAATGGCTGCACTGCCAGTGCCAGCACCGTAGTCAGTCAACCTTCTCCTCTCTCAGTTGCTGTTTCCGGTACCGATCCATCCTGTTTTGGTTATTCGGATGGTACGCTGCTTTCATCGTCCTCCGGTGGTACGCCTGGTTATTCATTTCAATGGTCAACGGGCGGATCAACGAGTGCAACTCTTTCCGATTTGACACGCGGCACATATGCTGTTATGGTAACTGATGCAAACGGTTGTACTGGAAGTGCAACGGGTCAACTGAACGAACCATCCTCGCTTTCCGTAATAATCAATTCTACTCCTGCAACCTGTGGACTTGCGGACGGAACATCCACAGCTTCGCCTTCAGGCGGTACGACTCCTTACCAGTATGCTTGGTCATCGGGAAGTGGCAGTTCTTCTCAAGCGACATCGCTATCCTCCGGTAGTTATACAGTCACAATTACGGATGCCCATGGTTGTACGCTTTCCGGATCCACCGTGATTTCAAATATCGGGGCGCCTCAACTTGCTGCTGCCACCCTTCAAAATGTTTCTTGTCATGCTGGAAGTGACGGAGTGGCTGCTCCGGTTTCCTTGATTGGAAACGGACCGTTTGCCTATTCCTGGAGTAATGGTTCGACCGACGACACACTTCAAGGAGTGACAGCAGGAAGTTATCTGTTGATGTTAACGGACGCGAATGGTTGCCAAACGGCTGATTCCGTTATTATCACAGAGCCTTCGTCATTGGTCTTATCCATAATTCCAATTGATGCTACTTGTTATGGTGCATCAGATGGCGTGGCCAATTCCTTTGTAACTGGCGGTACGCCGGGTTATTCGTATACGTGGAATGGTTTAAATTCTATTGCGTCTTCAATTAGTGGTTTGTCTGCTGGAACCTATCCTGTAATCATTACTGATGCCAATGGCTGCACTGTCAGCACAACATTCTTGATAGACCAGCCACTGCCAATTTTATTGACTACTGCTGCTGACTCTGCATCGTGTAATGGTTTTGCAGACGGTTCCGCTTCGGTCATTGTCCAAAACGGTGTCTCGCCCTTGGCGTATGGTTGGAGCTCGACTGCTCTCAATCAATCATCCATATCCGGTCTTGTGGCTGGTACATATTCTGTACTCGTAACGGATGCTGCCGGTTGTACTGCCAGTTCTGTAGTATCCGTTCCGGAGCCGAGTCTGCTTTCAGTCGTCGTTGCCAGTAGCCCCGTCTCCTGCTTTGGTGGAAGCAATGGTTTTGTTTCTGCGATTCCATCAGGCGGTACTGGAGGGTATACTTTTTCATGGTCATCAGGTAGTACTGGTAGCTCGGCTGTAACCGGACTTCCAGTTGGGCCTTATTCAGTCATTGTCACAGACATCAACGGTTGTACGGTGAGTGCGGCTATCACCGTACAGGGCCCTTCAGCATTGACACTTTCTACTACGGCAACACCTGCTACTTGTGGTGTAGCTGATGGTACTGCAACTGCATCTCCATCCGGAGGGACTGCTCCCTATGCTTACGAATGGGCTCCGGGTCAATATACCACTCAGGTGGCTACTGGCTTGGTCGCAGGCGGATACGGTGTCATCGTCACCGATGCGAATGGTTGCACACAGGCGGCAAGCACGCAAGTTGCAAATATCGGTGCTCCTTCCTTCAGTGCGATGACGTCCTCCAATGTTTCCTGCAATGGAGGCAATGACGGTATAATAGCGGTCCAATCGGCTAATGGCAACGGCCCGTTCTCTTTCGTCTGGGGGAATGGTGCTTCAGGTGATACCGCATTCGGCTTGTCCGCAGGAACCTACCCCGTCATCATGACAGATGTGAACGGTTGCGTGGCAACGGATACGGTCCAAGTGGTTGAGCCCCCTTTGCTTGTCATCACTGCTACATCGCAACCCGTATCGTGTTTCGGCGGTTCAGATGGTTCTGCGAATGTTGTCGCAGTAGGTGGTTCTCCTGCATATACGTTCACGTGGTCGTCCGGATCCGTGCATGATTCCGCTATTAGTCTATCTGCAGGAGCCTATACTACGGTTGTCATCGATGCAAACGGTTGCACAGCTTCAGCTGTGATTGACGTTTCGCAGCCAACGCAGATCGAATTGGCTGTAAGTTCAACTCCTGCGCTCTGCAATGGCAGTGCTGATGGTAGTGCTTTCGTGAACGGAACAGGAGGCAGTGGTTTCCTTCAGTTCGATTGGTTTCCAGTGAATAGCCAGACCGATACCTTATCGGGATTGGCGGCTGGTGTTTATACGGTGATGGCTACCGATCAAAACGGCTGTACCTTATCGGACAGTGTGCAAGTCTTGCAACCTGATCCGTTGTCACTGTCCTTGATTGCGGATACTGTTTCATGCAGCGGCGCTTCTGATGCTTCCGTATCGGCTGCAGTTTCAGGCGGTGTGGGCGGTTATTTGTACGACTGGAGTCCCATTCAAGGCGCATCCAATCAATTGAACGGTGTTTCCGCCGGCCCCTATCAAGTAATTGTAACCGATGCAAATGGCTGTTCCTCATCTGCTGCTACCTCTGTCATCGATCCTGCACCGCTATCCTTGTTGGTGAATACTCCTTCAGTCATCTGTATCGGCCAAAGCACAACACTGTATGCAACAAGTGCTGGCGGCACGTCTCCGCTGACGCTCAGTTGGTCTACCGGTTTTTCCGGTGATTCACTTTCGGTCGCACCTTTAGTCACCAGTACTTACACGGTTTCCTTGGTGGATGCCAATGGGTGCTCCACAGCACCCCAAACCGTGACAGTTCCGGTTCATCCTCCACTTTCAGTGGTCGTCAACGATCCAGCACCTATTTGCGAAGGGCAAGATGTATTGATCAACTCCACAGCTGGCGGAGGCAATGGCGGACCTTATACGTATTCCTGGAACGATAATTCCATCACTACCTCTTCCGCCTTGGTTACTCCAGCAAGCGATTCGATGTTCACCGTGACCATTTCTGACGGTTGTAGTCCGGATGTGTCTGCGGCACTTCATGTCGTTGTGAATCCCTTGCCCGACGTCCAGTTCACTCCACAGCAATTCATCGGTTGTAGTCCTGTCACAGTGAATCTCTCGAATATTCATGCAGTAGCTGGAGGATCGGCTTACGTGTGGGATTTGGATGAAACTGTTTCATTTGATGCTTCGCCGACTCATACGTACACTTCTCCTGGATTTTATGATATCGCTTTGACCATCACTACCCCCGAGGGTTGTACGGATCAGGATACTGTACGCAATGCTGTTCATGTGTATGGGTATCCAACTGCATTGTTCCAACAATCAACCGAGTCGATTTCCGTATTCACGCCTTCCGTCGAGCTGTCCGATCGGAGTGTGGATGCTGTGGCGTGGTCATGGGATTTCGGTGACGGTGCCACTTCCTTCAATGATCAAAATCCTACTCACGTTTATTCCGATAGCGGCACGTATACCATCCGCTTGATTGTCACCAATGAGGGCGGTTGTCCGGATACCGTTTATGGCGTTGTTCGAATCGAACCGCAGTACACCATCTTCATTCCAAATGCCTTCACGCCGAATGGAGATGGGCGTAACGACTTTTTCTTCCCGATCGGAGAAAACATCGTCAGTATAGAAATGTGGATTCTCGACCGGTGGGGCTTGCAGATTTTCCATTCCACCAGTTTCGATCTGCAATGGGATGGTACATACGCTGGGAATGAAAGACCTTGCCAGAACGATGTTTACGAGTATGTTGTCGATGCTGTCGGAATCGACAAAAAGAAACATCGCTACATCGGTCACGTGTCGCTGGTCCGATGATCCTTTTCCCGGATCGAATTCAGCGCATCGAAAATCAGTGAAAGAATCATTACGGATAGCGTGCCCAGCACGTTCAGCCAGAGGAATGCACTGAAATCGGACATCCAGGCGACAATCACCATTATTTCCGTGAGGATAGCAGCGATGAATACAGGTGTGCCTTTTACATTCTTGAGAAGGAAAGCGGTCAGGAAAATACCCAGTATCGTTCCGTAGAACAACGATCCAAGGATATTCACGGCTTCTAACAGGTTGCCAAGCCGACTGGCGAATAATGCTACCGCTATGGCGAACACTCCCCATAATCCAGTCGACCACTTGGTCGTTCGTATCCAGTCATGTTTATTTTCAGGCTGTTGTTTCTCATTAGCGCGAAATACATCGATTACGGTCGAAGAGCCAAGCGAATTCAGTCCGCTGGAGGTGGAGCCCATCGCTGCCAATAAGATGATGGCGATGAGGATTCCGATCAATCCATGCGGAAGGTGATCGAGTACGAAGGTCAGAAAAACATAATTGGTGTCATTGGCATCTGCCTCCGGTAGTTGTTTTTGTATCGTCGTGACCAGTTCTTTTCTGATGCTATCACTCTGATGGTTCAGGAGTGTCAGCTCATTTCTCAATTTCAGGATGTCAGCTTCATCATTAGCATGTAAAGCAGAGGTCAGGGATTCAACGCAACGACGTTTCTCCTGGTGTTGTCTGCCATAGCTTGTTTCCAGCTGTTCGATGCGTGGTCCGACGGAGCTGTTCCGTGCTTCCTCCAATAACTGCCGGTTGAAGTAGGCTGGTGGTTGATGGAATTGGTAATAAGCGAATACCAATGTGCCTATGAGCAGGATGAAGAATTGCATCGGTATTTTCACGAAACCATTCATGAGCAAACCCAGCTTGCTTTCCCGGTCGTTTTTTCCGGTCAAATATCTTCCTACCTGCGACTGATCCGTTCCGAAGTAAGATAATTGCAGGAAGAAGCCTCCGATTATTCCTGACCAGATCGTGTATCGGTTATTGAGGTCGAAGGAAGTATCAATCGCATTCAGACGGTCTGATTTACCGGCGATATGCAATGCATCGATGAAGCCTACGCCTTCCGGCAATAGCGAAACAACCATCCATCCGGCAACAAAGAGTCCGGTAAAAATGATGATCATTTGAAGCAGCTGGGTGTAGGACACCGCTTTGGATCCTCCGGAAACCGTATAGAGTATGACAATCCCTCCTGTGAAAACGGTTGTCCATCGCAGGTCGAGGCCTAAAATGGTAGACACCACGATCGAAGGAGCATAGATCGTGATACCCGTGGACAAGCCTCGCTGCAGTAGAAAGAGCAGAGAGGTGAATGTCCTTGTTTTACGATCAAAGCGACGCTCCAGGAATTCATAGGCTGTATAGACATTCAGGCTCCTGAAAGCGGGAATGAATGTGGTGCATAATACGATAGTAGCCAACGGTAAGCCGAAGTAGAATTGGATGAAGCGTATGCCGTCGCCGTACGCTTGTCCTGGTGCGGAAAGAAACGTGATAGCACTGGCCTGCGTTGCCATTACGGAAAGGCCGACATGATACCATGGCAGTTTTCGTTCCGCAAGGAGGTAGGTGTTCAGGTCTTTTGGACGTTTGCTACGATACATGCCATACACTACCACCGATGCGATAGTGAGTGAAAGTAGCAACCAGTCGATGATGTTCATTGGAAGTGGCTCGTGAACCAGTTTAGAAAAAGTATGATCAATACCAGCAATGCCGCCAGTCCTACATAGGCCTTGTTCCAGGATTTGCTTTCCTTTTCTGGCTGCATCTTATCAAGGGTGTTTGGGCAGTTCGATCAGATTGACAAACAGTCTGTATGCTCCAGGGACTCCGGCTGGTAATTCGCGGAAGAAGGCCAGTCCGGTGTAAACGAAGTTCCCTTTTCCATACTGTGTAATGATCAGTGAGCCGCTGTTTTCTTTCTCATTCGGATCATTTATCCCAAGTGGCTGGATGTAGTTGGAGTCTACTGCCGTGGCGAAATAGATACCTCGCTCCTGAATCCAATTTTCGAAATCGGACGAAGTGATATTGTTCGGACGCTTCAGTGCAGGATGGTCGGGTGCCAAGAAACGTACTTCTGCATGTTCGTCTGTAACGCGTTGGTTGGAAATGGTAAAAGGGTAGGGGCCGATTTTTTCAGGAGCGGGTCCGAGCCGGTTGTTCGTGTTATATTGAACGATAAGGTTGCCACCCGCTTTTACATAATCCACCAAGGTGTTGCGATGGCGGATCAATTGTTGTTCGGTATTGAAGGCTCTGACACCGGTTACAATTGCTGAATAGCCATGCAGATCGCCCTTCTGCAATTCCTCCTCCGAGATGATGGATACGTCATATCCTGTTTGGCTGAGACAGTTCGCTACCGCATCGCCCGCGCCTTCGATATAGCCGATCTTCAAATCGGATTTTTCGATTTGGATATGCTGCATCCGTACAGCTGAGTTGAGGAGGTAGAACTGTTCGGGGATGTGGTCGTACTTGATCCTTTTTATTCCTTTATTCCATGTACCTGAAGCAGTAGTGAAATTCAATCGTAATGTATCCCGATTCACGACTCCAGGCTGAACAGTGATTTTCAACCTGATCTCCTCGCCTTTTTTTGTGAATTGAATCACCGTGTCGGTTAAGGTAGCTTTCCAGTCCTGCATGGTGGTTGCCGATAGTGTTCCTGATAGGGAGTCGACATTGGATTTCAAGGTCGCCACCAACGATCTGCGCATGTTGTTGAAGAACGAGGCGGTTTGCTCCTCAAAAGTGATCGTGATAGGAGGAAGTAGCTCGATAGGTCTATAAACTTCGCCTCGGATCGGGTCGACAGACTTATAGGTCACTGGAAGATCCATCTCGATGGAAGATCCTGCAATTTCCAGCTGCGCTTTTACTGTCAGTGGTGATGCGTTTTCTGCATCACCTATCTGCAGTAGATTTTCAACTGTAAAGAGGCCTTGTGTATGCTCCTTTTGTAGCCAATATGGACTTGAGTAGAGGGAAGTGGCAGCAAGCGTGAATTCATGGTTCCATGTAGTCAGCTCGTTGAAAGCGAGTGGAAATTCCAATGTGCTGTCCTTGTCCGGAAATTGAAGACTGCTCACTTTTACAGCAGTGACGGATCGTCTGACTGCCTGTATCTTCATCCTGCAAACAGTGCCCGGTGATAAAACCGGATCAGTGACTAGCGCTTCACACCACAAGCCTGCGCATCCCAGGATGATCCGATCGATTTCTTTCGATTTGATTTTTTTCCAGTAATTCACTTCAGAATCAGTGGAGTCAAGTGCATGGAGTTTATTTCTCAATCGGACCAAGTCTTGAATGGAATTATCGGTATGACTATGGTTGAAATCGCGGATGATTCCTTGCAATGATTTCCGGATATCCTCGGTTCTTGGAAGTCGGCTCCATTCGGTATTTATTCCTTCGAACACATCCGATTTCACGGAGTCTCCTTTGAGTTGTTTGAAATATTCGATGGACGAGCCGCGGATGGCAGCAGAACCGAATCCCTGACTTTTGTGATTCGATCGGCTCTCAGCAGCGATTTCGCCATGACTTCTGCCTAGTAAAGGGTTGAAAACTCCGACTTCGATCTTCAACTGGTCGGGAGAAGTGGTATTGGTAGAACCGAAGTTGAACGTGTTCCAAAACAACCTCTTCGTCTGCCAGGGTTCGACATAAGCCAGCTGCCATAAAAATTTCTCCGGATCTGCAGCAGCCGAAAAGGCTTCCTCGGCAAGCATCGCAGAGGCGGTATGATGACCATGTCCTCCTTCTCCTGTGGTTGGAAAGCGGCAGATGATGATATCGGGTCGGAATTTACGGATCACCCAAACGACATCCGAAAGGATGCTATCCTTGTTCCAAATGGAAAAAGTCTCTTCTGGATTTTTCGAATAGCCGAAATCGCACGCTCGTGTAAAGTACTGCTCGGCACCGTCCACCTTCCGTGCGGCAAGCAACTCCTGTGTGCGTATCAAGCCGAGCTGATCGCCTTGTTCCTTGCCGATCAGATTCTGTCCGCCATCGCCCCTTGTGATGGATAAATAGCCGGTACGGTAATTCCGCTCTCTCGCCAGATAAGAGAGAAGTCGTGTGTTCTCATCATCGGGATGCGCTGCTACATACAGCACGGACCCCAACGTGTTGGCTTTTAGGATAGCGCTGTAAAGATCATCTGATTTGTAACTGATCCTGTTTTGTGCATCGGCCTTCAGAACTGTCAAAAGCACGACTACGGAGATCAATGATGAAATGGAAGCAACGGCATTACGCAAAGAAAAAAAGTGTTTGACTGAGTGTTTTGTGGCAATGATTCCTGTCACTTTCATGAATCGTGTTATTGGTTATTTTAGTCGAAAAATAATCAATTTACCCTCTGCCAGCCTTGTGTTATTCCGGTATTTGTAATCGTTCACTATGACCACCAGTCACATCGGACTGACTGATTCAGAAGTCGCTGCTAGCAGAAAGCTACATGGGCTCAATGTCCTGCCCTCTAAACGAGGTCGGACGTTGACGATCTTGCGTACCATCTTGTTTGAGCCCATGCTATTGCTACTCGCAGTAGCCTGTTCGCTCTATTTCATTACCGGACAGTATCAGGAAGGTGTCATCCTGGCCGGAGCCATGTGTCTGGTAGTAGGCATTTCTGTTTTTCAAGAATTCAGAAGTGAAAAAGCGCTCGAGGCATTGAAGCAATTGGTTCACCCCAAAGTGGTTGTTTCCAGGAATGGAATGGAGCAAGAGATCGCTGCCACCGACCTTGTGGTAGGGGACCTGGTCAAGATCTCCGAAGGGGAACAAGTGCCTGCTGACGGAGTGCTTTCAACGGGCGAAGACCTCTCCATTAACGAAGCCATGCTGACCGGAGAGTCTTTGCCCTCCTATAAATCGTCTGATAATAACGAACTCTTTGCTGGTACGACGGTGCTTAGTGGTTGGGCGTGGTTCAAGGTTCAATCCGTTGGGTCTGCTACGCGATTAGGACAATTGGGCAGGTCCATAGAGGATGTGGATGCCGGTTTGACTCCGTTACACGTGCAGATCAGGCGATTTGTTCGGTGGATGGCCGCCTTCGGGCTAGTAGCATTCGCTGTTGTTTGTGTAATGAATTACCTGTCGTCGGGTGATTGGATGCATAGTCTGTTTCATGGTCTCACACTTGCCATGGCAGCACTTCCAGAGGAGATTCCGGTAGCAGTATCCACTTTCATGGCATTGGGTGCGTACAGGATGATACGTAAACGAGTATTGGTTCGTGATGTGAAAGCGGTTGAGGCGCTCGGCGCTGCCAATGTGATTTGCGTGGACAAGACAGGTACCATTACTCAAAACCGAATGGTCCTTGCCGAAAGCTGGGTCTTGAAGGATGCTCAAACGCTTGAAAAGAAAAAAGAACTGTTGCTTGTCGCCCGGCTTGCCTGTGAGCCGGTTGTTTTCGACCCGATGGAGAAAGCAATCGATGATGAGTTCACCAAGGCGTCATCGTTATCCGCCGACTTGCACATGATTCATGGATATCCTTTGTCTGGTAAATATCCTGTCATGACGCACGTCTATCAGCATGAAGACGGCTCGCGATTGTTCGCTGTAAAGGGTGCTCCCGAAGGAGTACTTGCTTTGTCGGAACTGTCGGATGAAAAGAAGCAGATGATTGGTGAGCAAGTGTTCAAACTGGCGAATAAGGGTTATCGTATTCTGGCAGTCGGCTCCTCGACCAGTTCCGCAGACCGCCCGTTGCCGGATTCACAGCAGGATATTCACTTCCGTTTCATAGGATTGGTAGCATTCAATGATCCGGTAAAATCGAATATTCCGGATGTTCTGGAAAAATTTCGGCAGGCGGGTATCCAGGTGAAAATGATCACGGGCGATCATCCATCCACTGCTTGTCATATCGCTGCAGTCTCCGGATTCGAGCATCCCAATAAATTCCTGACCGGAGAACAGGTGAATGCCTTGGCTTTCGAGGCGCTCCAGCAAGCAGTAGTGGATACGGATGTGTTCGCTCGCTCGATGCCGGAAACGAAGCTGCGGTTGATTCATGCGTTCAAATCGGAAGGGAAAATCGTGGCGATGACCGGTGATGGCGTGAACGATGCTCCTGCACTGAAAGCCGCCAATATCGGTGTTGCTATGGGAAAAAGGGGCAGTGAGGTGGCTCGTCAGGCTTCTTCGCTGGTCTTGTTGGACGATGATCTTTCAGCCATGGTCGATGCTATTGAACACGGTCGTCGTATTCATGACAATCTTCGAAAAGCGATCCGATACATCATCAGCATCCACCTTCCAATCTTGATACTGGTCATATTCCCGCTGCTGGCAGGTTGGGAGTTCGCTTCCTTATTCTCGCCCGTTCACATCATTTTCCTGGAATTGATCATGGGACCGACCTGCAGTATTGTCTTCGAGAGTGAGCCTTCGGAGGAGGATCTGATGCGTCGTCCGCCATCGACCTTCGGAGGTGATCTGCTTTCTTGGAGAGAATTACGCAGCAGTGTTTTTCGTGGAAGCGTTATTTCAATTGCGCTCTTATGTTTGATGTATGGCGTGATCACGGCCGGTTGGCAGGAAGTGCAGGTACGTACAGCAGTATTCAGTGCTCTTTCATTCTCCAATATCTTCCTGACCGTTTCCAGTCGCAGTGATCGATTTCCTATGTGGATCAGTTGGTATCGCCGCAACCCGCTTTCCTGGATGGTGATCGGATTAACCCTTGTTGTTCTTGCTGCTGCGCTTTTCTGGAGTCCATTGACCAACGTGTTCGAACTGTGTCGTCCATCCCTTTCCGGGTTGACCTTGTCATTCTTTGTCGGCCTTGGTTCGGTGATATGGTGGGATTTCATCAAGTACTTAGGCAGGGAATAGCCTTTTTTCAGGCCCTGCTGAACAATGCATGGCCCGGCTTGTTTAAGGTGAAGAGCCAAATTCCTCCATTTAAACGGTTTCAGCATGCGTCTTTTCATTGTAATCCTGCTTTGGGCGATATCCATGGTTGCTTTTTACAAGGTATCCGCAGATTCTGGCTCTATCGCTATGGAGGTGAAGGGCGATCCTAAAGAAAAAGGGGATATTCTGGTTGCGCTTTTTTCATCCGCATCCGGCTTTCCGTACGAGGGAAAAAACGCTATCCGCTTGGCAAAAGGCAAGTGCATCAACGGAAGTTCAAGGATTGTGATCGACAATGTATCGCCCGGAACCTATGCCATATCAGTTTTTCAAGACAGGAACGGCGATCAGAAATTCAACACCAACTTCCTGGGTATTCCGCAGGAAGGGTACGGCGTATCCAACAATGCACTTCATTCTTTCCGTGCGCCTGAATTCGAAGAGTCTTCCTTCAAACATACTAGTCATACCGAACTGGAGATTCATCTTGCCTATTAAAACTGTCAGCCAATGCAACGTGTAAAAAAAATCGCCGTTATCGGTAGTGGTTTCGGCGGCTTGTCGGCAGCCATTCGCCTTGCTGCTTCAGGGCACGAAGTGACCATTTACGAAAAGTTGGATAAGTTGGGTGGCAGAGCCTATCAGTTCGAAAAAGACGGCTTCAAATTCGATGCGGGTCCGACCGTAATCACAGCTCCTCATCAATACGATGAATTGTTCCAACTGGCCGGAAAGGATAGACGTGATTATTTCCAATTGACCCCGCTCGATCCTTTTTACAGGGTCTTCAACAGCGATGGCAGAACATTCGATTACTTGCGCGATCCTGAAAAGGCGGCAGCAGAGGTAGCCCGCTTCAGCCCGAAGGATGTGGATGGATATCGTCGATTCGTTCAAGGAACCGTCGACATATTCAATTGGTTCCATCCCTTCACCGAAAAGACGTTTCCGACCTTCCTTTCTTTTGCAAAAATATTCCCCCACGTTCTGGCCAACGGGACATGGCGTACCATGTACGACTATGCGGCCAAATTCGTAAAAGACGACTTCATTCGTCAGGTTTGCTCTTTCCATCCGCTACTGGTCGGTGGAAATCCATTTGACACTCCGTCGATCTATGGTTTGATTGCGCAGTTCGAACGGGAATGGGGTGTGCACTATGCTGTCGGTGGAACCGGAGCCATCGTGAATGCTCTTGGAAAACTGTTCCTCGATTGCGGAGGCAAAGTGCATTACAACACCGAGGTCAAGGAGATCGTGATACGCAACAAACGTGCTGTCGGCGTCCGACTGATGGACGGATCAGTCGATGCTGCTGATGAAGTGGTTTGTAATTCGGATATCGCTTTCGCCATGAGCCGACTTGTTCCGCAGGAACACCGCCCTGCTTCGGCGATGTTCCGTTTGAACACCGCTGAATACAGCAATTCCTTGGTGGTCATTTATTTTGGAACCGATCGGACGTACGAAGAATCGCCGCTATTACACCACAACCTCGTACTGGGCTCTGCTTATCGCAAGCTCATGAAGAACATCTTCAACAGTAAGACCTTGCGCGACGACCTTGGTTTGTACATCCACATGCCCAGTCGGACGGATCGCACCATCTGTCCGGATGGATGCGGCTCCTTCTATGTGCTTTCATTGGTGCCGAACCTGGATGGCGGTCAAGACTGGGATCAGATCATGCCGCGTTACGTCGATAATGTCCTTGGCTTCATGGAGGAAAAATACCTGCCAGGATTGTCTTCTTCCATTGTCACTCAACACGCCATCAATCCGTTATATTTCAAGCACGCATTGAACAGCCACAAGGGTGCGGCATTCTCCATCAAGCCCTCCATGTTGCAATCGGGTTACTTCCGTCCTCAAGTGGAGTCTCCACATTTCGCCAACTTGTACTTCGTTGGCGCAGGAGTTCATCCGGGTGCCGGCGTTCCTGCCGTGATGGCTTCCGGAAAAATTGCAGCCGGATTGATCGATCCGGTACCTCAATTCGAGTCGCCGGTCAGTGGTTTCCGTTTGTCTCCTGCAGTATGAAAAAGATCGCTCCCTACTATTCCAGCGGCTTCGAGCGCAATCAGCAGGAGTGCTTTATATCCGGTCTTGACGTCCAGGGAAAAATTCCGGATTGGCTCAATGGCCAATTGGTGAGGAACGGTCCCGGCTTGGTCGATTTGCCTGGCCAGCGGCTCAACCATTGGTTCGATGGCTTGGCCGCTTTGCATGGTTTCTCCATCCGAAACGGGAAGGTCGATTACCTGTGCCGTTTTCTTGAGTCCGCTTCTTATCACGCTGCGCGCGAAGGAAAAAAGTTGACTTACTCTGAATTTGCAACCGATCCTTGCAAATCCATTTTTAAAAAAGTCCAATCCTACGTTGTGCCTTCGCCGCCCAACATGACCGACAATCCCAAGGTCAGTTTGGCCAAGATCGGCGACAAATACTTTGCATTAGGCGAGACGCCCATGATGATCGAATTCGATCCAGCTACGCTCGCCACGTTGAGCAGTCAAGAGTTGATTCCGGGAGGCTTCGCCTACAAGACAACTGCACATCCTCATTTCGATCAGGGTAAAGCGTATAACCTCGTTGTCAAATTCGGCATGTTCAGTCATTACCGCATCCATGAATTGGCAAATCCACAAAAGCCGCTTGCCTCGACAGTCGTGAGGAATCCGGCCTACCTGCATGGATTCGGAATCACCCCCAACTATTTCATCGTAGCGGCCGGACCGTTCACCGCTGTTCCGTTGCAACTCCTCTATTGGCATCGTCCGTATGTGGAGAATCACACTTGGAATCCAGAGAAGGGGGCTCACATTTATATCTTTGAAAGATCAACGGGCAAGTTGAAGGTCCGATTCGAGACGGAGGCGTTTTTCGCCTTTCACCATGTGAATGCCTGGGAGGAGGGTGAAGAGATCGTGATGGATTTGGATGCATACGACGACGCGGATATCATCCAGAGTTACTATCGCGACGAACTCGCTGATCCGGCAAAAGAGTTTCCTATCGGTACCATTCGTCGGTTCAGGATGAATCTTCGGACCAAAAAGGTGGCTTGCGAAGTACGTTCATCGGCATGCATCGAACTGCCACGTATCGACTACGACCGATATAACATGTCATCCGATTACCGTCACGTCTACGGTGTCAGTATTCACCCCGATCATCGGAAAGGCTTTTACAATGCTATTGTGAAAATCAATCCTGAGAAAGGAACTAGCGACTATTGGTATGAAGCAGGTACACATCCAGGTGAACCTTTTTTCATGCCCTCTCCAGGCAGTAAGAAGGATGATCAGGGAGTATTGATGTCCATCGTGCTGGATGCCAAGAAGAACAACTCTTTTCTGTTAGTGCTTCGCGCAGAGGACCTTTCCGAACTGGCCCGTGTGCTGGTACCAGAGCCTATTCTGTATGGATTCCATACGGAGTTCTTCGCCTCCTGAGGCTGTGCACATCTTTTGGTCAGGCAGAGTAAGGATCAGGCCCCATCCCTTAATTTTGGGTTACAGTCATGAAGCCCTCCATTCCCAAAGGAACACGTGATTTCTCCCCGGAGGAGATGTTGCGCCGAAACCATGTCTTTGATACCATCCGTTCGGTCTATCGCCGGCATGGTTTTCAGGAAATCGAGACGCCAGCCATGGAAAACCTCTCCACGTTGGAGGGGAAATATGGCGAAGAAGGGGACAAGCTCCTCTTTCGGATCCTTGATTCAGGCCCTGTGTTGGATCGGCTGAAGTCCGTAGCCGACCCCAAAATCAGCGACCTTTCGGAGAAAGGGTTGCGGTACGACCTGACCGTGCCATTCGCCAGGTACGTGGTCATGAATCAGCATCAGATCACGCTTCCTTTCAAGCGTTTTCAGATTCAGCCGGTGTGGCGCGCTGATCGCCCTCAGAAGGGTCGCTACCGCGAGTTTTATCAGTGTGACGCCGATATCGTCGGCAGTGATTCCTTGTTGAACGAGATCGAATTGATCCGCATCATACAATCGGTTTTCTCTGATTTGAAATTGGGCGTAGTGGTGAAGTTGAACAATCGAAAGGTGCTTTCGGGTATCGCAGAGATAATCGGCGCACCCGAAAAGATCATCGATATCACAGTGGCCATCGACAAGTTGGATAAGATCGGCAAAGACCAGGTGAACAGCGAATTGTTGGCTAAAGGGCTTTCAGAGCAGGCTGTACAACAGTTGCAACCGTTGCTGGCTATTTCCGGCACCAATGAAAGTAAAATCGAGACCCTGAAATCCTTGTTGAAGCAGTCGGAGATTGGCATGAAAGGGATTGCGGAGTTGGAGTACGTATTGTCCATCCTGCAACGAATCGCATCTGGCGGATCCGCCATCGAAGTGGATGTCACGCTGGCTCGAGGACTCAACTACTACACCGGAAGCATCATCGAAGTGAAGGTGGCTGATGCCCGATCCAGTTTCACCAGCTCCATTTGCGGTGGCGGCAGATACGACGACCTCACCGGCATATTCGGCTGGAAAGGGGTTTCAGGGGTTGGCATTTCTTTCGGTGCCGATAGGATCTGTGATGTGCTGGAGGAGGTGAGTGGCTATCCGGAATTGAGTGAGGCTTCGACCAAAATCCTTTTTGTGAATTTCGGAGAAGAAGAGGCGATCCATTGTCTGCAGATCCTGAACCGTCTGAGAGCCGATGGCATCAATGCCGAGTTGTATCCTGATGCTGCCAAGATGAAGAAGCAGCTTTCCTATGCTGATGCCAAGAAAATCCCTTTTGCTGCATTGGTGGGTTCGGATGAGATTGCCAACGGCCGTGTCTCCGTGAAAAACCTAACCACTGGAGAGCAAACCGTGCTCACCATCGACGAGTTACTTCATTTGCTCAAGTGAATCGGACCTAGTTAGTTCTTACCTGAAATAGAAACATGAATATGAAGACCTATGCCATCTCCGATGAAGAGTTGGGCTTTGAGGAGTTGGAGACCATTCTTCGAGAAAGAACTCGTGTGGTATTGAGTGAAGATGCCGTCAAACGCATCAGACATTGTCGTCGCTACCTCGACGAACGTGTTGCACGTCACGAAGGTGCCGTGTATGGTATCAATACCGGTTTCGGTGCCTTGTACGATAAATCCATTTCCACCCAGGATCTCGGCAAGTTGCAATGGAACCTGATGACTTCGCATGCCTGCGGCACAGGCGAACCTGTTCCAGCCGATGTGGTGCGTTTGATGCTTGTTTTGAAAGCGAAGGGACTTGCGTATGGTAATTCCGGAGTACAAGTAGCCACTGTTCAACGGTTACTTGATTTCTTGAATCACGATATCCTTCCCGTAGTATATTCCCAGGGGTCGCTCGGTGCTTCAGGCGACCTTGCTCCGCTGGCGCATTTGTGCCTTCCGCTCATAGGCGAAGGCGAAGTGGTCATGGGCGGTAAGCAAGTATCAGCCAAAGTCGCACTGCGTAAAATGGGTTGGAAGCCCATCGAGCTTCAGTCAAAAGAGGGGCTTGCTCTTCTGAATGGCACACAATTCATGTCCTCTTGGCTGGTCTATTCAGTGCTTCATGCCTTTCATCTTGCCTCTATGGCCGATCTGATCGGGACGCTGTCGCTTGAAGCGTACGATGGACGACCCGAGCCATTCGATCCACTCTTGCATAAGATCCGTCCTCACCAGGGCCAGTTGGATGTCGCTTCCAATATCCGCAATTTGCTGAAGGGGTCGCGACTGATCCGCAGGAAAAAAGTCCATGTTCAGGATCCGTATTCATTTCGTTGTATTCCTCAGGTTCACGGTGCATCCCGGGATGCGATTACGTATGTGGCCGGAACGGTGCTCACTGAAATAAATTCTGTCACCGATAATCCTACCGTTTTCCCAGATGACGACAAGGTGCTTTCCGGAGGAAATTTTCACGGACAACCACTTGCGCTTGCAGCCGATTTTCTGGCGATTGCACTTGCTGAGCTCGGTAGTATTTCTGAGCGCCGTACTTACTTGTTGATTTCCGGACAGCGCGGATTGCCTCCTTTTTTGGTCGCCGATCCAGGGCTCAACTCCGGTTTCATGATTCCTCAATACACCGCTGCATCCATCGTCAGTCAGAACAAGCAGCTTTGCACGCCCGCTTCCATCGACTCGATTGTTTCATCCAATGGCCAGGAAGACCATGTCAGTATGGGAGCCAACGCAGCTACAAAAGCGTGGAAAGTGACCGAAAACCTGCAATCCGTGCTGGCTATCGAATTGATGACAGCAGCGCAGGCAATCGAATTCAGGCGGCCTGCAACCACCTCGCCGGTGCTGGAAGAGTTCCTTGCATCCTTCCGTAAACGGGTTAAATTTGTGGAGAAGGACCGTGTACTTTACGAGGATATCCGCGATTCACGTGGATTTCTATCCTTGTTTTGAAAAGGAAGTCCAGATTGATCCATGTCTGTTTTCTGCACAGCCGGCCGTATCGTATCGACTTGGTTGGTCGTATTGCTCTTGTTCTCGAAGGAGAGTTCACTGAAGGCACAGCCAGCGCGGCTAAAGGCTTTGGAGTTCACTTCCTTTCATGAAAGAAAGCAAGCTGCTAAAGTGGCTGCGGGTATTGATGACGATAGGTCGCACCCGGATTACGGCTACCTGCCTTATCGGGATGCGCCTTGCTCTGATTGCCAGGAGCTGCTACACAAACGCACAGAAAATGCACGGGAGTTTATCCGTCAGCAATCAGGTGGCGTAGTGCATTTGCTTCAATATGCTGCCGGGCCTATCAATTACCAGGATGAAAACGGTCATTGGCGGGAAATCGATGGCAGGTTGCATCCAATGGCTGACGGTCGTTTGGTCGCCGATCGACAGTTGCATCCCGTTTTCATTGATCCGTCCGATGCAAGCACATCCATTCTTGTCAATGGACAGCAAATCATTTTCAATCGCTCCATTCGACTTTTGCATCAGGATGAGTCAGGAGTCAAAACTGATTTAGGAAATATCGATTGGACAGGATTGCAGGCGGGCGATGATGGCGCTATCATCCGTAATGCTTATCCCGGAGTCGACCTGGTTTTCCAGGTGAGGAGAGGGACCGTGGAATCGGGCTTTCTTTTGAATAGCAGACTTCCTTTCCAAAGCGGTACGATCCTGCTTCGCTTTGAGACCGCCTTGCCTTCCGGTTTTTCAGTGATGAAAATCGGCAGTGGAGGATTGGAAGATGCTTCGCATGCTTCATTCCGATTCCTTGATCCGCACGGCCAGCCGGTCTGTCAACTTCGTCCCTGCTTCGCGTTCGATGATGCAGCTCCCGAGGAGCAATTCCCATTGACCACTCGATTCGATCGAGGTGCTTTCGAAGTCGCGGTACCGGTCGATTGGTTGAATGATCCTTCCCGTAAGTATCCGGTTCTCATCGATCCGGTAGTCACTACGCAAGGTGTTTTGCCTGATGGAGTCGGTGGAGGGGAAGGAACCCGCTACTCGGCCGTTTGCTGGACCAATGGTTGCGATTATCAGCTCGTGGTTCCTACGCCGGCAAATGCCAGGCTGACGGGCGTCTATTCTTCATTTGAATATTACGCCGCCACCGGTCGTTGTCAGGCGCAAGATGGTGGCTACAGCATTTCCCTTAACGGTTGCACAGCTCCTTCCGCAGCGCCAGGCGTCTTCACGTGTGCCTCGCCGTTATCCAACTTCTATTGTGGGGCGTCGAATCTGGATATCACGGCAGACGTTTCAGGATGCCTTCCTGCTGATCGATGTGCTTCGCAGAATCTGAATTTCACCCTTCATTTTTACCGATGCAATAACGATACGGGTACCACTTGTGCTTCTTCGTGCATCAGCGCATCGCAGCCATGGATCATCACATTGGAAGGACGCGATCTGGAATTGCCTTTTGTTTCCTCTCCGCAACAGGTTTGTCAGGGTCGTACCGTGCAAGTCGTTGCAGCCGCTGATTTCGGCATCGGTCCTTATTCGTATGCATGGTCGCCCGTCGCTTCTGCTGATGATACGTTATCGGTGACCCCGGCTTCAACAACCTCCTATTCCGTAACCGTAACCGACGCCTGTGGCACGCAGCGAACAGCCACCGCCGATGTGCTTGTTTCCAACCTGATTCATCCCGGCTTCGGCTTGAGCGATACGGTTGCATGTGCTGGTGCAGCCATTCAGCTTTCCGGTTATGGGTCAGGAGCAGCAACTTCTTATGATTGGATAGTTCCAGGGTCCGACGCTCCCGGAGGAGTCATCGACGACAATGCCGTTCCAGTGGTACGGTATTCCTTGCCTGGACTGTTTCCTGTAACGCTGCGGTTTTCGGAGAGTGGCTGTAGTGATGACTCCACCTTGAATGTACTTGTCCGAGCACCTCAGCCTGCCGAGGTTTCACTAGCTGCAACTCCTTCAGGCGTTATCTGTCCGGGCGATCTCGTTCAGTTCACTGCCACTGATGTGTCATCCTTCGGTGCATTGAATTACTCCTTCTACCTGAACGGTGCTCCCGTGCAATCGGGCTCCGGAAGCAGTTACTCATCTTCCGCGCTACAGAATGGAGATATCGTACAGGTAGTGATGACCTCTGCAGGCGACTGTATCGTGCCTCCGGTTGATACGGCTTCACTGTTCATTGCAGTCAGTGGTAATGTCACTCCCGATGTGCAGATAGTAGCCAACGACGTGTGCACAGGAGTGCCTGTATTACTTACCGCAGCTGCAGTCAACGGCGGTACATCACCCGTCTTTCAGTGGTTTGTGAATGGGAATAGTGTTCCTGGTGCAATCAATCCTACATGGAGTACTACGCTTTCCTCCGGTGATACCGTGGTGAGTGTGCAAATGACGTCTTCGCTTGGCTGTGTCACAGTTCCAGTAGCAGTCGATGCTTTGGCGGTAGCGCCAATAAGCCCCTCTCAGGTTTCCATCCTTTCGGATGTCGGACAAGTGATCTGCTCCGGTGAAACCGTTACCGTGACAGCTCAGCCGGTGAACGGTGGACTTTCTCCGGACTATTCCTGGTACTTGAATGGGATTGCAACGGGCGACACAGGCCAGGTTTATGTATCTACCGGATTACTTTCCGGCGATCAGTTGGTTGTACAAATGACCTCTTCGTCTTCCTGTGCGACTCCTGCCACTGCATCTTCTCTTCCAATGGCATTTCAGGTCGCACCTCCTTTGGATTTCCTGGTATTCGGTTCGCCGCCTGTCTGTGAAGGTGAAACCGTTACGCTTGCTGCAGGAGTTGTTTCAGGTGATGGTGGGCCCTACACTTATTTTTGGAACGGTGTTCAGGGATCGGAGAGTTATTCTTTTCAACCCTCCTACACCCAGTATGTAAGAATCGAAGTGGAAGATGGTTGCGAAAACGGTCCTGCCCGAGATTCTGCGCTCGTCATCGTTCGACCGCTTCCTTCAGCCGGATTCGCATTCGATCCTTTTTCACCCTCTGAAATGAACCCTGTTGTCCAGTTTTCCGATACTTCCAAGGGTGCTGCAGGTATTCTCTGGTTTTTCGGAGATGGAGACTCCAGCTTATCCAGGAATCCTTCTCATCTGTATTCGGCGCCGGGTGCATATCAGGTCACGCAGATCGTTAACACTCCATTCGGTTGTATGGACACGTTGACCTATACGATCATCTATCGGGAGGATTCCAGGATATGGTTTCCGAACTCCTTTACTCCAAATGGCGATCTTGTCAACGATGCATGGATACCTGTCGGCATTGGACTAGGAAGTTATCGTTACTCGATCTGGGATCGATGGGGTGGAAAAATATTTGAAGGCGACCAGGATACGCCATGGCCAGGAACCTATAAGGACACTGACTCGCAAGTCCAGCAAGGTGTTTACACGTGGGTCGTCGAGCTGGACAAGAAAAGATTTTCAGACAACAAGCTTGCAGGCACCCTTACTTTGATCAGGGTCATACGCTGAGGTCAGCGTTGAATGATCAGCTTTTGACTCTGACTGCCTGACGGGGTTTCTATGCAGATGGAATACCAACCTGCATGCAAGGATGAAACATCAATCATCTCCTGATTTTGGGTGATGCACTGCTGAATGATTTTACGCCCAGAAAGGTCTGATACGGTGAGCTCAGCCTTTTCAATACCTGAAGGCAGTTGCAGGTACAATCGATCGAAGGCGGGGTTGGGGTAATAAATGAATCCGGGTCTTGAAACGTTTGAAACACTAGTAGAGGGCGAGCCATCTTCGCAAACTGTCAGTTCTGAATTGGCTAAGTACCTGTCACGCGCAGGGATACTGCCGCTGTTGGAGACGTTCGGAGTTCCTATGGATGGCCAAATGCTACCGGCAGGCCAGAACACGGGAGCGCCGCTCAAGTACAACGAACTTTCAGGTAAGGAAGATGTACCCGTTGGTGTCATCGTGCCGCGTATCCAGTTTCCATGCTGAAAATGTCCTGTGCCGGCAAGAGTATAGTTTCCCTGGAATGCTGCCGTACTCGTCACTTCGTTTCCGACAAAGAGTTGGCTGTCCGAGTTCACCGTGCCTGAACTCATAAGGATGCCGTAAAGTTCAGCGCGATTTCGAAAGTACGTGTTGCCCGGACCATTGGGTCCCCATGTCTGATCCAGTTGGATGTTTTGAACGATGTTGCTTTCGAACAGATTAGCAAAAGAGTAGTGGCCATGCATGGAAATATCTGCACCGTAATTGGCAGGGAACTCAGAACGGTTAGGTTCACGGCTATAATTATACGCTACGACATTTCCGTTCGCTCCGCACTGGAAGGAAATGGAATGGCGTAGTCGACGAAAAATGTTGTTTTCGACCAGGCATTGTCCGGTGTGATAGTAAATCGCGAGTCCGTAGCCATGCATGGAAGACCCATTGTATTCATACGCATCGTGAAAATAACTTCCAGTGACCGAAACATTCGAGCATCGGTCAAGCAGGACATGCGCACTGATGCTTTTCTTTCCTTCCACACCGCGGACCCAGCAATCGATAGCATGGTAAGCGTTGATGGTCGGACAAAAACAGCTGGCGCTATCGGCGCGTTGTACAGAGAGGCATTCGACTCCTACTTCCCGAACCGGATTGAATCGGGAGATTTCTACATTCAATGAGTCGCTGAAAGCAATCCTGAGCGGTTTTGAAAAAAACAAGGTGTCTCCGCTACGAGCTGTTATTTCCAATAATTGTCCAACGGAATAATCGGCCCATGAAATAGGTTGTGTGTCCCATGTTCCGTTTACCTGTCGTATTTCTGCCCAGTCGGCAGGCTGCAGCACTCCTCCGTCATTCACAGTCAGCCATTGATTTCCTCTTGTATGGCCATCATTGACTGGAAACCAGGACTGATTAGCGCCTCCGGAAAGGTTGATGCAATTTCCAGCAGCTCCGTTGAAGTTGAAGACCAAACGCGAGTTGTTTCTGTTTTCGCCCTTAAGGATGATGCTATCGCGAAGTTGTATGGTTCCTCTGAAAAGATAGGCACCGGCGGGGAAGTACAAGATCGCTCTTGTTCCGGCAGCTGCATTTATCAAAGCGTTCAATGCCGTGGTGTTGTCGGTGATGGAATCTCCCACCAGCCCGAATGCGGTGACGTCGGTCTCAGCGACATTGGCGCCGAAGTCTCCGCGGTAGCCCGGGTCATTCCAGTCTGTCAACAAACCCGATGGAATGGTCTGAGTAAAGGCGGATGTGGTCGATAAAAGCAAAGCGGCTAGGACGAAGCGCCTGACCGAGAATTGGATGTAAGTTCTTTCGTTTTTCATGTTTGAGGTGGATCTCTGAAAAATGAATAGGTAGGTCAAGAAATGGTGATGGTATATCCTGTAGTACCACCTTGTCCTGAGCCTCCGTTTTTTCGGATGTGGTAGGTGATGGTCTGCTGAGGCGGCGGAGGTGGAGCTTGCGGTAATCTGAAATGGATATTGATGTTCAGATGGAAGAGCACATGCATGCCAGGATATTTCTTCTTAGCATACTGCAGATTATTGACCAGGCGAAGTGCTTCTTCGTCGCATCCGTATCCGATCCCATGTTTCAGGCTGGCGCGCTTGACAGTGCCGAATACGTCGACGTCATAATCGACGCTGACGGTTCCTTGCACTTTATTTTCAAGAGCGGCTTCAGGGTATCTGAGGTTCGTGCGGATGTATTCGTCAAGCGCCTTTTTTCCTCCCGGATAAACCGGAGGTTTGATGCCACCATCGGGACGATTCTTTTTTTGCTTCAAGGCTTTTCCTCCTGACTACAAGAACGCCAATACCAGGACATGCGGAAGCGACTTTAGCCGGGTTGTTTCAACATCCTGGTGTTAGGGCAAAAAAAAGACCGCCATGGTGGCGGTCCTGTGATAGTTGCGATTGAATATCAGCGAACTTTTCCCACGTAGGAACGGTCACGTGTATCGATCTTGATCACCTCGCCCTGGTTCACGAACAACGGTACCATGATGGTGGCGCCCGTCTCGACCTTAGCAGGCTTGAGGGTGTTGGTGGCGGTGTCTCCCTTCACACCAGGTTCAGTGTAGGTGATTTCCAGTTCTGCAAAGGTAGGGGCTTCAGCTGTGATAGGCTGGTCGCTTTCAAAAGCGATTTTCACGACCATACCTTCCTTCAGCAGGTCTGCATTCTGGCCGAACATGTCTTTGGGGATGTACGTCTGCTCGTAATTTTCCTGGTCCATGACCACGATGTTATCGCCTTCTTCATAGAGGTACTGCATCTCCTTGAACTCGACTCTGGCTACCTCGACTTGTTCGCCCGAACGAAAGCGGTTTTCCACGACCTTGCCTGTTTTCAAGTTTTTCATTTTCACTTGATAAAAAGCGCGGAGGTTTCCGGGGGTGCGGTGGATATATTCTGTAATCAGGCACAGTTCGCCATTGTAGCGAAGGATGGTGCCAACTCGGATATCGCCTGTATCTGCCATGTTTTGCGTTTTTAAACGGGACGGTTGCAAAATTAAAGAAACCCCATGAATTGGCAAGAATATCCTGCAAAGGACCTTCGTTTGTGGTTTCATTACCTTTGTTCCGTGGGAAGGTTCTGTATCCTCTTATTGATGGTAATCCGGCTTTCATCGCCGGCTGGTGCCTTCGGCCAGGATACGCTGGTTGTTGTTTCCGGGAAAGCCTACGATGCCAAAGAACCGGCCAGGCGGTTGCAGGACCTGATGATCATCAATTTGCGGACTTCACAGGGTTTTTTCGGTAAAGCTGATGGTACATTCAGTATCTCCATCAAAAGGAGCGATACCGTCCTGGTCGCTTCAACAGGTTATGATTTTATGTATTTCGCTTTTGGAGATTCACTTGAAAAGCCCGCCTATCAGCTGGATGTCCCACTGCGTCGACTACAAGTGCAACTCAAAGAGGTTACGGTTTTCAGTCCGCGTGAACTCAATGCGATATACAAGGAAATAGAACGGCTCGGGTACGACAAGAAAGACTTTCAACTCAGCGGTATCAATGTGTTAGAAAGCCCCATCACTTTCCTCTACCAGGAATTCAGTCGCCTCGAGCAGACGAAGCGGCACAATGCCGAGCGTATCAATGACGAGAAGCGGCGCGACCTGTTGAAACAGTTGCTGGTGAATTATGTCTCATACGATATCATCCAGCTGGATAATAGTGAGTTCGATTCCTTCATCGATTTCGCTAACCCTTCGGAAGCTTACATGAAGAGCGCTTCGCAATATGATTTCTGTATGTACATCAAGCAGAAGTTCGTGGTGTATCAATCGATGAAGCCGAGGAAGTGGTAGGCTTTAAAAAAGTTATAAGTTTAAAGTTCAATGTTCAAAGTTCAATCAAAGTAGATTCAGCTGCTTTATTGAGTGGAGGCCTTGTTCTAATTTTGAACTCTTGAACTCTTGAACCTACGAAGTACATCCTTCGGATGACTTCATAGTCCCT
>JBJTRB010000059.1:0-15829 GCA_046075925.1 Bacteroidota bacterium
GCCCCGGCTGGCACATCGAAGGTGAGATCCTTCAAGACCCAATTCGCCTCCCCATCGACTGAGGATTGCAGGTCATCGTATGAAAACCACACATGATCGAAACGGATGTTTCCGATCGGACGAGTGAACGGCACGGTACCATTTTCACTTATCCGCTCCTCGTCATCGAGCATCCTGAACACACGTTCGCTGCTCACCATACCCATCTGGAAAGTGTTGAACTTATCCGCTAATTCCCGGATAGGCCGGAACAGCATGTTGATGTACATGATGAAGGCCACCACGTTTCCGATGGTTACAATGCCTTCCAGAGCGCCCTGGCTTCCCCACCACACCAACAATCCCACTGAAGCTGCAGACAACAACTCCACGACCGGATAGAAAATAGAATAATACCATACCGATTTGACATGGGCCTTCATATGGCGGCGGTTGATGATCCGGAACTTCTTCATCTCCTCTTCTTCCCTATTGAAGACCTGAACCACGCTCATGCCGGTGATGTGCTCTTGAAGAAAAGTGTTCAACGCTGCAACCTCTGTTCTCACCTCCTTGAAAGCGTCTCGTATGCCGTTTTTGAAAAAATAAGTCGCCACCAAAAGGAACGGGACAGTCGACAGACTGATCAATGCAAGCCTCCAATCGATGGCGAACATGAATCCGATGATGAAGAACAAGGTGAGCAGGTCGCCGATGATGACGATAAGTCCTTCGCTGAAAATATCTGCAATGGTTTCCAGATCACTGATATTGCGTGTGATCAAGGTGCCGATGGGAGTCCGATCGAAAAACTTCAGTCGCTGGTAGGCGATATGCCTGAACAACCTGACCCGGAGATCACGGATGATGGTCTGACCCAAGCTATTGGTCAGGAACGTGTGAAAATACTGCAACACACTCTGTAAGATCAAAAGAGACACCAACAAGATCGACATGCGCCATATGCCAGGCATATCTTTGGCAGACAAATAATGATCGATGGTATACTGGACCAACCAGGGGCGAATCGGTGAGACGACTGCAATCGTCAGGGTAAGTACGATTCCCCATATGAACATCGAACGGTAGGGACGAGTCAGCCGGAAGATCCTTCGGATCACCGGAATATGAATGGCCTTACCCGCCACGTTACCTGTGGTTTTGTTCATGGTTTGATGAATGGGTAACGAACATCCATAAGATACAGTCCGTGGGCTGGCACGGATCGACCTGCCTCGGAACGGTTGCCGCTGTGCAGGATTTCACGGAAGTCATCCAGGCTGATCGTCTCCTCTCCCACTTCCAACAACGTTCCCACGATCGCCCGTACCATGTTTCTTAAAAATCGGTTCGCCGAAATCGTAAAGACCAATTCTCCATCCTGTACATTCCAAACCGCCCTGGATACGGCGCACTGGGTGGTCTGCTCTTCCAGCTTCCCTTTGCAAAAGCAACCGTACTCGGAATGATCCAGCAGCAATACTGCAGCGGCATTCATCCTATCCACATCATACTGACGAGCATGAAACCATGCACGATTCACAAGGAATGGATCTTTGTAAGTAGCGACACGGTACTCGTACGTCCGAAGTGTTGCATCGAATCTGGCATGGGCTTGTGCATCGACTGCTATGAATTCATGCGCAGCGATATCGGAAGGCAAGATGCCATTCAGTGAATGAAGCAGCCGAAGGGGATCTGAAAGTTCCGAGGAAAGATCGAAATGCAGATAGAACTTCCGGGCATGAACACCTGTATCCGTTCGCCCGCAGCCGACCGACTCGATGTTTTCACGCAAAAGCGTGGTCAATGCCTTATCCAGAACACCTTGAACGGTAGTAGCGTTGGGCTGCACCTGCCACCCGTGATAGGCGGTGCCGTCATAAGATATACGTAGAAACAGACGCTGCATGGAGCAGCCGCAAAGGTAAGCTATCCTGCCTTATCAGGCAGGGTAAGCGACTCTTGTGTGGTAAACACTCAACAACATCTTCTTGAAGAGTTTACGGACAACCTGTATATCGCGTAAGGTGATCGGAGCGTTGTCATACTGCCCGCTTTCCATCTGATGTTCTATGACAGAATCAACCAGCTTATCGATGGCATCCGGATCGATGGTCTTCAGGCTGTGCGAGGCCGCTTCGACCGAATCAGCCATCATCAACACAACGGTTTCCTTTGAAAAAGGGAGCGGTCCAGGATATCGGAAAAGCTCCTCATCAGGTACCTGATCAGGAAAATTCTTCAGATAGCTCTGATAGAAATACTGGATCCTGGAATCGCCGTGGTGGGTACGAATGAAATCGATGATCAGGTCAGGCACCTTGTTTTTCCGTGCCTTTTCAATCCCTTTGATGACATGGCTTTTGATGACCTTCGCACTTTCTTCGAAAGAAAGTCCGTCATGTGGATTGAAGTGGTCGTTCTGATTCTCGATGAAATACTGGGGCATGTCCGCTTTTCCGATGTCATGATACAACGCCCCGACACGGGCAAGCAACGGATTTCCACCGACACGGTAGGCAGCCGCCTCTGCCAGGTTCGCTACCTGTAATGAATGTTGAAAGGTGCCGGGCGCCTTCTGAGCCAACTCGCGAAGCAGGGGCGTGTTGGAATCAGCCAACTCCATGAGGGATACGTCGGAAAGGAAACCGAAAACTTTTTCGAATATGAAAATCAGTGGGAAAGCGAACAAGGTGATGATGGAATTGCCCAAGAACCAGCGAAGGCTCATCCAATCGATCGTCCTGAAGCTGGCTTCGTGAAGGATGGAAATACCAAAAAAAGCCACTGCATAAGAAAGAAAGATCATCAGCACTGAAATGAAAAACTGAACCCTTCTACTCATCGATACGATGGTGAAGATGGCCACCATTCCGGCAATCGTCTGGATGAACATGTACTCAAAGCCGTTCGGAGCCTCGAAGCCGAGAATCAAAAGCGTAACGATATGCGTGAACAACGCCGTGCGCGTGTCAAAAAAGGCACGGACGGTGATCGGCAGTATGCAAACAGGAACCAGGTAAAGATCGAATGCCTGAGCCTTGCGTACCCAAAGGAACATCAACGTGACCAGGATGATCAGCAACATGATCAACAAGACCTTGGCGTTGTCATCATAGACTTCACGCCGGAAGAGGAACAAGAAAGTGACCAGGATGCTGATGGCCAGGGTAACCAGGATGAAATGTCCTAGAAACATCATCCAACGGGAAGAATCGGTCAGTTCCTGCGACATCATCTCCTGCTTGAGCGACTCCAGTTTTTGCAACCTTAAATCGTCAAGCACTTCTCCCTTTAGAATGATGACCTCTCCTTGCTGAACCAACCCGCGATTGAAAGAGATACGATCAAGTCGCTGTTTGGTCCAACGTCGTGTGGCTGCATCATCATAGATGACATTGTAGGCCAACGAATTTTCCAATAACGGTAACAAGAACGCCGCATCTGCACCGGACATACTGTCCAACCTGTGTCGGATGAAATCACTTGCACTGCGTATGGAATGGAATTCCGCCACCTGGTGTTCCTCTGCCACGTTTCCCTGCATGAGCGTGATCATGCGGCCACTGCTTTCCTCCTCCTCTGCGCCGGGCGTATACTGGATGATGCCCTTATCAAAAACCGATTCAAGCAGCTCCACTCCGGTCCGCTCCTGCTGCCCGAGCCATTTTTCGGTATCTCCGGCACTCTTTTTTTTCGGTGCGGAGGCACTCATCGACTTCACTTCTTCGCGAAACTTTTTGACCTTGTTTTCGAGTATGTCATCATCGACATGAAAAAAAGGATAGGTATTGCGCAGCACCTCGGCTCGTTCCTCGTTCAGTTCGACATCTGTTTTGGTGATGGCGAAACTGAACGGTGCGATAAGATTGTCGTAGGCCCACGGCTTGCCCTTCTGGTACTCATAGCTGAAGGTGGTCTCCTTGGGTAATGCGATCACGATCAACAGGATCGTATTGAAAATAATCACATACTTGAAAACGGATTCGTGCCTATTGGAAAGCTTGGCGAAAAGTCCCTTCATTTTCTTTGTTTAAGGAGCTACAAGTTAGCCAATTCACTCTAGGGGAAAGGCTTCGAAGGGTCAAGGATTTCAACAACCCGGGTTTGCCACAAAAGCTTAAATTAGCGCCCTCTAATTGAAATCTCATGAAAGAAGTCTATATCGTAGCTGCATCTCGAACCCCGATTGGTGGTTTCGGAGGTGCGCTCTCCTCTTTTTCCGCTCCACAGCTCGGAAGTCATGCCATCAAGTCTGCCTTGCAGCAAGCCAACATAGATCCTTCGGTAGTTGAAGAGGTCTTTTTCGGCAACGTCTTGTCGGCAGGCGTGGGCCAGGCACCTGTCACTCAGGCCTCCATCGGTGCCGGCATCCCCAACACCGTTCCTGGAACTACCGTGAACAAGGTGTGCGCTTCGGGAATGAAATCCGTAGCGTTGGGTGCACTTTCCATCATGACCGGAGAGCGTGACTGCGTCGTAGCGGGTGGCATGGAAAGCATGAGCAACATACCTTACTACCTCGACAAAGCTCGGAACGGCTACAAGCTGGGACATGGAACCGTCATTGACGGTTTGGTGAAGGACGGGCTCTGGGATGTGTACAAAGACTACCACATGGGTAATGCCGCGGAGTTATGTGCCTCCGAATGCAAGATCAGTCGCGAGGAGCAAGATGCTTATGCACTTGAGTCGTACCGTCGCTCGACCGTTGCCTATCAAGCGGGTAAATTCAAATCGGAAATCTCTCCTATCCACGTTCCTGTCAGAGGAAAAGATCCGATAGTGGTTTCTGAGGATGAAGAATACAAGAATCTTCGTGCAGACAAAGTCCCCGGACTGAAGCCGGCCTTCCAAAAAGATGGAACCGTCACGGCTGCTAATGCCTCCAAACTCAACGATGGTGCTGCGGCCATTGTGCTGATGAGTAAGGAGAAAATGGAGGCTCTCAAACTGAAGCCTTTGGCTAAAATCCTCTCCTTTGCGGATGCTCAACAGGCTCCGGAATGGTTCACCACGGCACCTGCCAAAGCAATGCCGATAGCCATCCAGAAAGCCGGACTCAACTCGGATAAGATCGACTTTTATGAGATCAACGAAGCGTTTTCAGTAGTTGCCATTGCAAACAATCAACTCTTGAAGTTGGATCCGGCCAAAGTCAACGTGTACGGCGGTGCCGTTTCACTGGGTCATCCGTTGGGCGCTTCCGGTGCGCGCATCCTGGTCACCCTTATCAATGTACTTCGTCAAGAAGGTGGAAAATACGGAGCTGCCGGCATCTGCAACGGTGGCGGTGGAGCCAGCGCCATGGTGATCGAATTGATGTAATCTACCTGTAAACGTATTTACATAGACCCATTCAACGTGCTGTCAATCTGCCACTTATCTGTTGTTCCCGTTCGTAGGGAAGCAAGCGACAAATCGGAGCAGGTGACTCAATTACTGTTCGGGGAGCTGGCTGAAATACTGGAGGTGAACGGCAACTGGGCTGCTATCCGGACCCTTGAAGAAGAGTATCCTGGCTTCGTAGATCCCCGCCAATTGACGCCCTTGACGGATGAGCAAGCGCTGCTCGTCCAAACCACATGGAACCGCGTAGTGGCCAGCGAAACTGCCAAGCTGACTTATCCAAATGGCGAAACCAGGACGTTGGTAGCAGGCAGCAGATTACCCGGATCCAATGATCATGAATCTGGGATTTTCGGGCCTTTGAAAATAGATGGACTAGCCGTTGTTACTGATCGCCCATCCTTTCAATTGATCCGTGAACATGCCCTGCAGTACCTGGGCACTCCTTACCTATGGGGAGGGCGATCCCCTTTCGGCATCGATTGCTCCGGCTTCACCCAATTGGTTTACCGCTTGAACGGACTTTCATTACCACGGGATGCCTGGCAACAGGCTTCCTCGGGACTATTGGTCGACTCCCTCGACGATCAGCAGACCGGTGATTTGGCCTTTTTCAAGAACGCAGAAGGTCGCATAGTACACGTCGGCATCCTGCTGGACGCTGGACGTATCATCCATGCCAGCGGCGAGGTTCGAATCGACCTTATCGATAATCAAGGTATTTTAAACTCCAAGTCTGGCGCATACAGCCACTCCTTTGATAGCTTGCGGCGCTATTTCCAAGCCGACTAACCCAACGACAACATGAACAAATTCCTGCGCATCGCGGCCTTCGTCGCCATCCTGATTTCAAACGGTCTTAATGGATTCGCTCAAACCAGCACCCACAAGTGGGCTATCGGTTTTCATGGCGGACTCATGGAACCCAACACCTCGCTGGGTAATGAATTCTTCGGATTCAAGACCAACAAGAACACACTTGCTCTTGGACTCTCCTTGCAACACTATCTTACGAGCTCGTTCGACCTTGGCTTGTATGGCGTTCAGGGCAGGCCTACTCAGCAAGGCGATAGCGGCAACTACAACGACGATGTCCTCTTTCTGGACCTGCGAGCCAAATACAAATTCAACAACGGTTACATTTTGGATGAGGATAGCCGCTGGTCACCTTATCTCCAAGCCGGATTCGGAATCGCCCGACTGAATGTAGAAGCCGACGGTCCCAACGGATACAGCCTGAATGAGAGCCGAGGCGGTACTGAGATTTACGGAGGTGCGGGCATTCGCTATCGACTCTCCAATTCCTTTTCGCTCAATTTCGAAACCGGCATACACTTCCCATCCGAGAAGGAAATGGACGCCAATGCGGATAACGTCGGTAGTATAGGTTCAGGATTCGGTGCAGGCAAGAAAGACAAGCTCATGGTTCATTCGCTTTCTCTCGTCATCCAAATCGGAAAATCGGTTGATACCGATAAAGACGGCGTACAAGATAAAGCCGATAAATGCCCCGGAACTCCTTCCGGCGTAGGTGTGGATCGCGATGGTTGTCCACTCGATCAAGACCATGACGGTGTATACGATTACCAAGACGACTGTGTGCGTGAGCCGGGAACCGCAGCCTTGAAGGGCTGTCCTGACCGGGATGGCGATGGAGTTGCAGACAAAGAAGACCGCTGCCCGGATCAAAAAGGAGTAATCGCACTCAAAGGCTGTCCGGATGGTGATGCAGACGGTGTGGCTGATTTGGATGATAAATGCAAAGACACCAAGGCAGGCTACAAAGTGGATGCTAATGGGTGTCCTAAGGATGATGACACGGATGGACTGGTGAATGAGGAAGATGAATGTCCTACTGAAAAAGGTCCGGCCGAAGCAAAAGGTTGTCCCGATCGCGATGGCGATGGCGTAGCTGACAAGTCGGACAAATGCCCGGACGTGAAGGGAATCGCTGCTAACAAAGGCTGCCCTGAAGTTGCCGCCGAAGTGGTCAATAAATTGGAGAAGGTTGCCGATAACATCTTTTTCGGTTTCGGAAGCGATCGCCTTACTGCAGGATCCAAGTCGCGACTGAATGAGCTCATCACCATCCTGAACAACTACAAAGAAGCCACCTTGGTGATCGAGGGTCATACCGACAATGTCGGTGATCCTGCAACCAACATGACTTTATCCCAAAAGCGCTGCGAGTCCGTCAAGCAATACCTCTCCAGCAAGGGTATCGCATCCGATCGCCTGAAAGCATCAGGTTACGGAGATACACGTCCTATCGCTGATAATAAGACCGAATCCGGTCGCGCGAAAAACCGACGGGTGGAGATGAGGTTGGAATATTGATAAGTTTGAAGTGAAAGTTTAAAAGTCAAAAGCACGGAAGGATTTTGCTTCTTTAAAATCATCCAACCCTTTTGACTTTTTATTTTCCACTTTCTACTTGACGACAAAGTCATTCTGTCAGTCAATTCCCTATCTAACCGACAAAATGTTCTTTTGCTGCCACTTGGCAGCCTATTTGACCGTTCCGGTTCACACTGGTAAAACATCACTACCATGAACCTGGAGAAATTCACCATCAAAGCTCAAGAAGCCATCCAACAGGCGCAGCAAATCGCTATGGCTGCCGAGCATCAATCCATCGATACACAACACATCTTGAAAGGTGTGCTCGAGGTGGATGAAAACGTCGTCCCCTTCCTTTTCAAAAAGGCGGGCGTATCGACTGATAAAATCACTTCCGCAGTGGACGATCTCATCCGTAGCTGCCCGAAAGTTTCCGGCAATCGTCAATACCTTTCCGACGATGCCAACAAAGCGTTGCAGAAAGCACTTGCTCATGCACAAACACTTTCCGACGAATTCGTTTCCATCGAACACCTGCTCCTTGGATTACTCGAAGGCAAGGATCGAACCGCTAAAACACTGCGCGAAAACGGTCTCTCTGAAAAATCCGTCAAAGCCGCCATGCAGGAATTGCGAAAAGGCAGCCGCGTAACGAGTGCTTCAGCTGAAGAGACGTACAACTCGTTGAACAAGTACGCAAAAAACCTCAATGAACTAGCCCGTAAAGGCAAGCTGGATCCGGTGATCGGACGCGATGAAGAAATCAGGCGCGTACTGCAGATCCTTTCACGCCGTACCAAGAACAATCCGATTCTGATCGGCGAGCCGGGCGTCGGAAAGACTGCCATTGCGGAAGGTCTCGCCCACCGTATCATCAACGGGGATGTGCCAGAAAACCTGAAGAGCAAACAGATCTTCTCCTTGGACATGGGCGCACTGGTCGCTGGCGCCAAATACAAAGGCGAGTTCGAAGAGCGATTGAAGTCCGTGGTGAAAGAAGTCATTTCTGCTGAAGGCGAAATCGTACTGTTCATCGATGAGATCCATACGCTGGTCGGAGCCGGCGGCGGTGAAGGAGCCATGGATGCTGCCAATATCCTGAAGCCTGCACTCGCTCGCGGAGAACTCCGTGCTATCGGTGCTACCACGCTTGGAGAATACCAGAAATACATCGAGAAGGACAAAGCCCTTGAACGCCGCTTTCAGAAGGTATTGGTCGAGGAACCTTCGGCTGAAGATGCCATCTCCATCCTACGCGGTCTAAAGGAGCGCTATGAAACCCACCACAAAGTGCGTATCAAGGATGAAGCGATCATCGCTGCGGTCGAATTATCAGAACGTTACATCAGCGATCGTTTTCTTCCAGACAAAGCCATCGACCTGGTCGATGAATCGGCTGCCAAACTCCGACTTGAAATCGATTCGGTACCGGAGGAATTGGATGAGTTGAATCGTAAGATCATGCAATTGGAAATCGAGCGCGAAGCGATCAAGCGGGAGAAGGACCAGAAAAAATTAGGCGAGCTGAACGAAGAAATCGCCAATCTGGACGAAGAACGCAAACAACTCCGTGCTAAGTGGGAATCCGAAAAGCAAGTGGTTCAAGGCATCCAATCCACCAAGGAGACGATTGAAAATCTGAAGATCGAAGGCGACCAGGCTGAGCGGACAGGCGATTTCGGCAAAGTGGCTGAAATCCGCTATGGCCGGATACGCGAAGCCGAGCAGAAGCTCTCCGACCTCGAAAAGCAACTGCTCTCCATGCAAGCCGATAAAGCCTTGATCAAGGAAGAAGTGGATTCAGAGGATATCGCTGAAGTGGTTTCCCGTTGGACCGGCATTCCCGTACAACGTATGCTGCAAAGCGAACGAGAGAAACTGCTTCGGTTGGAGGAAGAACTGCACAAACGCGTCGTAGGACAGGAAGAAGCCATTGCCGCCTTGTCGGATGCCGTACGCCGCAGCCGCGCCGGCCTGCAGGACATGCGTCGACCTATCGGCTCGTTCATTTTCCTGGGCACGACCGGCGTTGGCAAAACCGAACTTGCAAAGGCATTGGCTGAATTCCTCTTCAACGACGAAAATGCCATGACTCGTATCGACATGTCGGAGTACCAGGAGCGACATACGGTTTCAAGACTGATAGGAGCTCCTCCAGGTTATGTCGGATACGATGAAGGAGGACAACTCACCGAAGCGGTCCGCCGCCGCCCCTACTCGGTCGTACTGCTCGACGAGATTGAAAAAGCACACCCGGATGTATTCAATATCCTACTTCAGGTGTTGGACGACGGACGATTGACTGATAACAAAGGTCGTACGGCCAATTTCAAGAACACCATCATCATCATGACCTCCAACATCGGCTCGCACCTGATACAGGAGAATTTCGGAGAAATGAATGAGCTGAACCGGGAGGAAACGATAGCTCGCACACGCAACCAGGTGTATGATTTGCTCAAAAAGACGATCCGCCCGGAGTTCCTGAACCGTATCGATGAAGTGATCATGTTCCAGCCTTTGGACCGCGAACAGATCCGCTCCATCGTGGAACTCCAATTCAACCAGTTGAGCCGTATGCTGGCTCAGAACGACATCGTCCTGACTGCGACCACTGAGGCTATCGACTGGCTGGCTCAACTGGGCTATGATCCGCAATTCGGTGCCCGACCGATGAAAAGGGTTTTACAAAAGAAAGTCATGAACGAGCTCTCCAAACAGATCCTTGCCGGGACAGTACGCAAAGAAGACCGCATCGAGTTGGACGTGAACGACCGCAACGAATTCCTGTTCAGAAATGTGAGTGCCGACATAGTGGCCTGATAACAAAAACGCCCCGAAATACGGGGCGTTTTTAATGAATGCGATAACGATCAGTACAGGGAGGCCTTCATTGGACCGCTTCCCGTTTTTTTGATGTCGTCCCAATCGATTGCCGTACCGATTGAAATGTACATGACCTGCGAAGGAGTGCCATCAAATGGGAAGGCTTCCTGACTGTTCCCATAGATGACACCTTCGTTGTTGACTTTCAGGAAATCATTCAGGTAATAACGGAAACGCACAAACTGTCCCTTCTTGAAGTTGACTTCAGCGAACAGAGACGGATTGAACAATTCAGAACGTTTGGAAAACCACTCTGAATATTTGGTCTTGGTGTCGTTGTAGAACACCTTCTTCTTGTAATTAAAGAACAACTCCATCTCGGCACCGAAAGCGACATACAGATTCTTATTCATGGATCCCAGCTTCAGCGCCAATGGCACACCCAAAGCGTATTGACGGTACTTCACTTTGATGGTGTTGGTCCCATCGAACAGATTCGAAATGAAACCGACGTTACGTACGCCGATGCCGGTGAACAAACCGATATTCTTGGTGAAGTCGTAATGAAACTGCTCCTGCGTATTGACAAATGCAGAAAAGCGAACGATAGGATCCGCCTTTACAACGGCCCCTGCCTGACCAGTGACCTGGCTATTCTCATTCGTACAATCAGCCCATGAAAAAATCAATTCATTCGCCGACTTCGAATAAAATTTCCCTAAGGGATGTTCCACGATCATTTGTTGTCCATAGGCGATAGTAGACAGAGAGACCGCGAGAGAAAACACAAGTGACTTTTGCTTGATCATTAGGTGATGGGTTTATCGGACAAAATTAGAGTATTTGTTTGCCTGAAAATTTACGAGAATGAGAATTTTACTCACAATCTGTCAGAGCAGCGCTATTGATTGGTAAATTAGTGGTAGTCATCCGGCATGCAACCCTCTATCCGCCAACTCCTCCAACAATACTGGGGTTACTCACAGTTCCGACCCGTTCAGGAGGAAATCATCCAATCGGTGTTGGACGGTAAAGACACTCTGGCACTTTTGCCGACAGGCGGAGGAAAATCCATCTGCTTCCAGGTTCCTGCTCTGGCCAAGGAAGGAATGTGTCTGGTCATCTCTCCGCTCATCGCACTGATGAAAGACCAAGTCAGCCGTTTACGATCCAAGGACATTTCCGCCTACGCATTGGTCTCGGGCATGAGCAGGAAAGAGTCAGAGTTGGTTCTTGAAAAATGCCTGTATGGAAAAGTGAAATTCCTGTATGTATCTCCGGAGCGACTTGCTTCAGAGTATTTCCGATCCCGCATTTCCCACTTCCCTATTTCATTGATTGCAGTCGATGAAGCACATTGCATCTCGCAATGGGGATATGATTTCCGTCCCTCCTATTTGGAGATCGCTTCAATCAGAGAACTTCTTCCGAAGGCTGTCGTACTCGCGTTGACTGCAACCGCCACTCCGGAAGTCCAGCAAGACATCCAGGAAAAACTCTCCTTTCGAAAAGGTCAGGCATTCAAGGCTGGATTTGAGCGAAAGAATCTTGCCTATGTAGTGCTTTATGAAGAAGACAAATTGCGTCGGACCATCAAGGTGATTGCAGGTGCTGGAGGCTCGGGCATTGTCTATGTCAGAAGTCGTAAAAAGACTCGCGAAATCGCTGAACAACTTGCCAGTGCCGGAATATCTGCCGGATACTATCATGCCGGTCTGAGCATGGAAGATCGATCGAGGATGCAAGCGGATTGGATGTCAGGAAAAGTAAAAGTGATGGTGGCAACCAACGCTTTTGGGATGGGAATCGATAAACCGGATGTACGTTTCGTGGTGCACATCGAAATGCCCGAAAGCCCGGAAGCCTACTTCCAGGAAGCGGGAAGGGCCGGCAGAGATGGCCTGAAAGCCTGGGCAGTCCTACTCTATCATCCTTCCGACCGTATCGAACTGGAACGCCGCATCGAGCAGGAATTTCCGCCGATTGATCTCATCAAACAGGTCTATACTGCGCTTTGCAACCATTTACAGGTGGCAGTGGGCGGCGGCAAAGGAGCTTCCTACGATTTCGATATCGTGTACTTCGCAAAGACGTATGGCTTCTCCATCCATACGGCACTCAGTATACTACGATTGCTTTCGCTTCAGGGTTTGATCGCCTATTCGGATGCGCCTTCCTTTCAATCGCGCCTGCATTTGACCATGCACCCCTCTGCACTCTATGAGTTGCAGGTCAAACACAGCGCTTTCGATCGGCTCATACAGTCCTTGCTCCGGTCGTACGAGGGTCTCTTTGACGATTACGTCACCATCCGTGAAAGTGAGATAGCGGCCAGAGCCGGGCTCACGTTACAAGACACTATCGATCGATTGAGGCAATTGCAGCAGCTCCAAGTACTGGATTATCGTCCTGCCAAGGACGAGCCACAGATCACCTTCCTGGAGGAACGACTGCCGATTCGCGATCTGGTCATCGATCCCGTCGTGCTCAGCGAACGCAAAAAGCGTTATACCCAACGAGCGCTGGCCATGATCCATTATGCGGAAGACAAGGAACATTGTCGGAGCAGGAACCTTCTTTCCTATTTCGGCGAACAAAGTCCCACCCGATGTGGCGTTTGCGACACTTGCCTGGAATTGAACAGGCTTTCTGTAAGCGACTTCGAATTTGAAAACCTGGCTGAACATATTCGAAAAATGCTGGCAGTACAACCGCTGTCCATGGAACAATTGGTGGATGGATTGACTCATGCTCCTTTGGAGCAGCGCGTGAAGGTGATTCAATGGATGCTCGAGCACGGACAATTGCGAATGAACGATGTCGATTCCCTGGAACTCGGGACAGAAAATTGACATTTTTTCGGGATAACTTATCCGAAACCGTTCGGAAAAGTCACTGACTCAGCGGGCGGCTGCCTTACCTTCACACTTCATCAATCGTACAGTTGAAAAAAATCATTTTACACAAAGGCAAGGAGCGATCCCTGATACTACGTCATCCCTGGTTATTTTCCGGAGCTGTTAAAAAAGCGGACGACGGAATCACGGAAGGTGAAATCGTAGAGGTGTTTTCATCTGCCGGCGACTATCTTGCGACCGGACATTTCCACGACGGATCCATCAAGGTCAGGATCTTCTCTTTTGAGCGAACTTCTGCCGACAAGCACTTCTGGAAGGAAAAGTTCAATGCTGCACTAAAGCTTCGTACTGAAATCGGACTGACCCATTCCAATCAAACGGATTGCTATCGCCTCATCCATGGTGAAGGAGACGGATTTCCCGGACTGATCATCGATGTGTACGGAAAGACTGCCGTACTGCAAGCCCATACGAAGGGCATGTATGAATTAACAGCGGTATTCAGCGAGTGCCTGAAAGAGGTGTTGGGCGATGAGTTGCAAGCCATTTACGACAAAAGCGAAGACACCCTTGGAAAACAAGGCGTGATTTCCTCAGGTAATAAATTCCTGTTTGGCGAATCGCAGGTGACCACTGTCCGGGAAAATGGAATTCAATTCAAAGTGGATTTCATCGAGGGACAAAAAACCGGATTCTTTTTGGATCAACGCGATAACCGCGCCCTGCTGAGATCGATGAGCGAAAAACGCAGCGTACTGAACACCTTCTGCTACTCCGGCGGATTTTCACTTGCTGCTCTTGCCGGTGGCGCATCCAGTGTCTGCTCAATCGACAGCTCCAAGAAAGCCACCGAACTGGCTGAACAAAACTCCATCCTGAACGGATTCGATCGTCATGAAATACTGACGCAAGATGTGTTTGATTTCCTGAAAACCGATGAACGCACCTTTGATCTGGTAGTACTCGATCCGCCCGCATTCGCCAAGCACTTGAGCGCTGTTGAAAAGGCAATGATCGGATACCGAAATCTCAATCTGCATGGACTTCGTAAAGTACGTCCAGGCGGACTGCTTTTCACGTTTTCCTGCTCGCAGGTGATCGACAAACAATTATTCCGAAAACTGGTCTTTCAGGCAGCTGCACAAAGCGGTCGAGAGGTGAAAATTGTGCATCAACTCAGCCAATCGCCCGATCATCCCATCAGTATTTACCACCCGGAAGGAGAATACCTGAAAGGTCTTGTCCTCTACGTAGCGTGACGAGTGTCAATCACCTCAACAATCTCCGAACATGCAGGTAAATTCTTCCTATCGTGATATTCTTGGCGTAGCCTTGCCAGTCATCGTCGGAAGCATCGCCACGACCGTGCTGAATGTGACTGATTCAGCTTTTCTTGGACGCATCGGGGAAATTGAATTGGGTGCTTCAGCCATAGGAGGTGTGCTTTATTTCACCTTTGCCATGATCGGCATGTCCATCGGTACCGGCACTCAAATCCTGATTGCCAGGCGTGCTGGCGAAAAGGACCATGCTGCCATCGGTCCAGTCTTCGACCAATCCATGGTCATTCTTGGCGTTTTGGGAATCGCGCTTTTCTCGGTTTTAAGCCTGGTCATACCGTACGCTTTGCAATACCTGATAAAAGACCGACAAGTGGTAGAGGCCGTAAAGACTTTTCTTGCCTACCGATCCTTCGGATTGCTTTTCCTGATGCTCGCTACCGTATTCCGTTCCTTTTATGTCGGAATAGCGCAGGCCAAGGTATTCGCCTATTACTCGTTCATCATGGCCCTGCTCAATGTACTCTTTTGCTATGCCATGGTTTTCGGTCATTGGGGATTTCATGCAATGGGCATAGCCGGAGCCGGATTAGCCTCCAGTCTTTCCGAAGGAATCGCTTTGGTCTTCCTACTGGCCTGGACAGCAGGAAGACGGGATATCAAGGAATACCGGTTACTGCGGTTCGATAGTCTCTCTGCCGATTTACGAGAGAAGTTGATCACGCTTTCTGCACCGTTGGTCATACAGAATCTTTTATCGATGGGTGCCTGGTTCTTTTTTTTCCTCTTTATTGAAAAACTAGGAACACACGAGTTGGCCATATCGAATGCCGTACGTGGCACGTACATGATCGCCATGACTCCGATATGGGGATTCTCCGTTGCGGCGAATTCCATGTCCAGTAATCTGATAGGACAAAAGCGCAAGGAAGAAGTCATGAAGTTGATCCACAAGATCCTGTTGCTGGCTCTTTCACTTACCACCCTGATGGCGCTGCTGATGCTGTTGCTACCGGAAACCTTACTTGGCATTTTCACCAATGATCCGCAGCTTATCGCAGATTCCCTTGGAACGCTTCACATCGTCATCGGGTCCATGTTCTTTTTCTCATGGGCGATCGTATTGGTCAGTGCGGTCAGCGGAACAGGTGCCACCCGGATGGCCATGTATTTGGAAACAGCAGCCATCGTCAT
>JBJTRB010000060.1:0-4399 GCA_046075925.1 Bacteroidota bacterium
GTAGTCATGGAAACCATCGATGGTTTGTTCAATGGCATCGCGGATGTGATCGTAATGCTGGATAAAACGGCTCCAGCGTTTGTCCGCTTTTTCTCCGAATACCGATAGCGCCAAATTGCAGACGATGACCGGCTCACTCATCAATTGGTCGGATACCGGTTTCAGATTTCCTTTTGAAAGCTGCACCACGCCCATGGAGTTTTCGCAGGTAATGAACTGCGACTCGCCGTTGACGATGTCCTTGTCGCTTCTTCCCAGCGTCGGCAGGATGATGGCTTCTTTACCGGTTATCAAATGACTTCTGTTGAGCTTGGTCGACACTTGCACCGTAAGATCACAGCATTGAAGCGCGTCAGCAGTGAAACGCGTATCGGACATGGCCGATAGGAAGTTGCCTCCCATGGCGAAGAAGAATTTCACTTTCCCTTCGTGCATGGCTTTTACACAGTCGACCGAATCGTATCCTGGATTGCGTGGAGGCTCGAATCCGAAAACGGATTTCAGTTTATCGAGTAATTGTTCCGAAGGGCGTTCCTGCACCCCCATGGTGAAATCGCCTTGTACGTTGCTGTGGCCTCTCACCGGGCACGTTCCTGCACCAGGTTTCCCGATACTGCCCTTCAGCAGTAACAGGTTCACGACTTCCTTGATCGTATCGACCGAGTTCTTGTGTTGTGTGAGTCCCATCGCCCAACAGGCGATGATTTTCTTGCGCGACCTCAAGAGCTCTGCGGCCTGTCTGATGCGTGATTCTTCCACGCCGCTTTGCTTTACAAGTTCGTTGAAGTCAAGCGAGCGTATCAGTTCGACGAACGCTTCATATTCCTCCGTGTGATCTTTTATGAAATCAAGATCGAACACCTCACCGGGTGCTTTGCCCTCTGATTCCAATAACAGCTTGTAGATAGCGCGCAACAAAGCCATGTCGCCGTTGATGCGCACAGGAAGGAACAGGTCGGTTAGTCGTGCTTTGATTCCCAGCATTCCTTTCACCGACTGCGGATCACTGAATCCGATCAGTCCGGTTTCGGGTAGCGGATTGATGGAAATGATGATTGCGCCTTTCTCTTTCGCCTTTTGCAGCGCACTCAGCATCCGCGGATGATTGGTGCCAGGGTTTTGTCCGATGATCAGTATGGCCTCTGCTTGGTAGAAATCCTCCAGTTTCACGGAACCTTTTCCCGTACCGATGGATTCTTTCAGCGCGATGCGACTCGATTCGTGACACATGTTCGAACAATCCGGCATGTTGTTCGTGCCGTATTGTCGGACAAACAACTGGTAGAGGAACGCAGCCTCGTTGCTGGTCCGGCCGGACGTATAAAAGGCCGCCTCGTCCGGATGCAGACTGTTCAGCTTGTCAGCGATTTTACGAAAAGCAACTTCCCAAGAGATGGGAGAATAGTGCGTGGCACCTGGTGCCAAATACATCGGCTGAGCGATGCGCCCTTTTTTACCTATTTCGTAATCGGTAAGTGCAGCTAAATCGGCGACCGAGTTTTCGGCGAAGAAGGAAGCATCCAGCCGTTTCGTGGTGGCTTCTTCTGCAATCGCTTTGGCGCCATTCTCACAATACTCTGCAATGGAAGAACGGTCATCGTCCGGATCAGGCCAAGCACAGCCAGGACAATCGTAGCCGTCTTTCTGATTGACTTTCAAAAGCGCTTTCAATCCGCGGCCTACATTCATTTCACCGAACACATGCTCTACACTGCTGATGACGGCAGGAATGCCGGCAGCAGCTTCTTTCGGTTTGCCCAACTTCAATCCGGTGAATGTTTCCGGATTCTCCGGATTCGGTATGTTTTCTTTCTCTGTCATTTTTTCAATCGATGTTCTCCGTTGTATACGTTGAATCGGTTTTCACGGACAAATCCCAGTAATGTCATGTCGAATTCGCGCGCCGTGGTCACAGCGAGGTCGGAAGGCGCTCCTACTGCCGCGATGAAACGAATGCCGGCCATCGCCGCTTTCTGAACCAACTCGAAGCTGGCCCTTCCGCTCAACAACAACAGGTGTTTATCCAGAGGAATCATTCCATTCAAAAGAGCTGCACCGATCAATTTATCCAGTGCGTTGTGTCGTCCCACGTCTTCACGCACCATCAACAACTGGCCCCTCAAATCGAACAATGCGCAGGCGTGTATGCCCCCCGTGTAGGCGAACACCCGCTGCTGGTCCCGCAGCAGCTGGGGTAATGCAAGAATCGTCTCAGCAGCGACATTCAATTCGGCTGTACCAGAAACGACCCTGCAGCGTGTGCGAACCGATTCGATGGAACCTTTTCCGCAAACACCGCAGCTGGAGGTAGTATAGAAATTCCTGACGACCGAACCGATTTCGGGCACGACCTCGGATTGCAGTGAAACATTGACCATGTTTTCATGGTCTTCTTTTCGTCCTCCATCGGTGCAATAGCGCATACTCGCTATTTCATCCTGGTGGGCGATGATTCCTTCTGTGAACAAAAACCCGGCTGCCAATTCGAAGTCGGCTCCCGGTGTGCGCATCGTTACCGCAATAGCCTGGCGTTGTCGTTCCTGCTGCGGACCGAATTCGAGTCGTATTTCCATCGGCTCTTCGGAAGCGAGCAGATCGGGTACGTGTTCCCACGCTCCTTCGGAGAATTTCAAAATTTGATCGGAGCCGACAGCCGGGCGCATGCTTCGACTAAGTTAAGCAAGCTGTGCGAATGCCGTATCATCACTTCATCCGCTTTTTGAGCAGCAATTCTGCCTGCTCTGGCGTATCAATACTAAGAAGTTGTTGTTGATCGGGTAATGTGATGGATTTCACAGCGATTCCTCCGAGGAATTTTCGAAGCGATTGACCACCATTCAGGCAAAACGTTTTCAGCTCAGAAAAAGCGGCAGTTTCGTAGAGGGTAAGTAGCGGTTCGGGTTTTCCGTCCGCTGGATTGATAACCGAAACAGCCGCATATCCGGGCGACCGATCTTCGGAAAGCAACCTCAGTGTCTCTTCGGTGATCAATGGATAGTCGCATCCGATAACCATCAGTGCATGGTTCGGGAAAGCAGCGTGAGCTGTCATCACCCCCGCAAGCGGACCGATGTCTCCCCAAGCGGCATCATCCAATAGAAAGGGGAATCGGAAATTATCGGGAGCTTTCTTGAAGACGACCACCACATCGTGGCAAAAAGGAATCATCAGTCGGCGGAGCCACTCGACTTGAGGCATTCCATGATAGTCGATGAAGGCCTTGTCGGCGCCCATCCGCGAACTGCGGCCACCGGCAAGGATGACGCCGATCGGACGCATCAACGCTTCGCTCATGGAGCGAAGGTAGTCAACCGATCATTTCTTGCGTGCGTGATAGTTGTTCCAAACGGTTGCCACATCCACCACTTTACGGTTCACCTTCAGGTCTTTTCCTTCCTTGGTCCAAAGGAGAGGGTAGCAGCTGATCGTGTGGCGTGGATTGTAATGGTTGACTTCGGCTTCCCATCCTTTCCAACGGAAGTCACTGTAGAATCCGGCGATATCGCCTGACATGCAGAAGCGAAGGAAGGACGAGTAGGTGATGCCGGTCGATACCCATTGCAGGTTGTTGGAACCGTAGTACCAGACTACTGCTTTTTCTATACGCGTATCGGGCGCCATCTTCAAAGCGAAGAAACCGCCCACTACATCATCTGCGATGAAGACAAAGCGGCTGTTATTCTTATCCGGTGTGTTTTTTCCGTTGTTCCAATCTTTGAATCCTCTGGAAAAATCCTGGCACCCCGAACCTAATACACGCAGCCATCCGTGATCGACGAGCATGCCGCCTGTGTGTAGGATGAATGCAGCAAGCATCGACGTTGAATCGATGCCGCTTTCATAGAGGGTGAACAGCGCACGGTTGGAGTCGGGCGGAAATACGACCAAATCGTTTTTAGCGGTGGATTTCCAGTTCTCGAAGTCTTCCCAAGCCTCTTCAGTTGAGGCGGAGAAATCGACCCAAGCAGGTGTCGTAGCAGTTTGTGCAGGGGCTTGGACGCATAGCGTCATAACGGCCAGCCAGGCCATAAAGGTGTGTTTCATGTGTATGGGTGGGACTCGCCTGTTCAGAGGAGTGCCCGGGGTGTGTTGTATCAGGAAAATAAATCCTGTGGGACCGGTCGGGTGGAAAAACACCCGCGTTCCTTACACCCTGCCTTGAAAAAACCCCTTACAGGGTCAAACACGCGAAATTTCAAGTGCTGATTAAAGCCGTATGCACACGTTTTTCTCTTCCGTGAAGAATTCGAGCGCTTCGAAACCACCTTCTCGGCCGACGCCACTACCTTTCATTCCACCAAATGGCGTGCGGAGGTCGCGCAGCAGCCAGCAATTGATCCAAACGATTCCGAAATCCAGCTTTGCTGCCAGCCGATGGGCCCGGGTGAGGTTCTCGGTC
>JBJTRB010000061.1:0-7946 GCA_046075925.1 Bacteroidota bacterium
AAATCGTTTCCTGCTACTATCTGCCATCGTATTCCGCTTGGTGGTATGGGTCAGCCCTTCCTTTGCCTCGAACGCTCCGCCCTTTTTGAATCCCAAAGCGGAAGCATGGGCTGATTCGATTTTGTCGACCATGACACCGTCAGAAAAAATCGGACAATTGATCATGGTGGCAGCATGGAGCAATAAGGACTCTGCTCATATCAAAGAGATCGAGCGGTTGGTACGCGATTGGAAAATAGGAGGCTTGATCTTCTTTCAAGGCGGACCCGTCCGTCAGGCGATGCTCACCAACCACTATCAATCCTTGAGCAAGGTGCCATTGATGATCGGCATCGACGGTGAATGGGGCCTTCCGATGCGATTGGATAGCACCATCCGTTTCCCCAGGCAGATGACGATGTCGGCGATTCAAGACGATAGCGCAGTCTATAAAATGGGTGCAGCCGTGGCCGATCATTGTCGTCGGCTGGGCATCCATGTGAACTTCGCTCCCGATGCCGATATAAACGATAACCCGAACAATCCGATCATCGGCAGTCGATCCTTCGGTGACGATCGTGAGTTGGTTGCGCGAAACTCGCTGAGTTACATGCGTGCTCTCCAAGATCATCAGGTTCTGGCAAGCGGCAAGCATTTCCCCGGACATGGTAATGCCGATAGTGATTCGCATCTCATGTTGCCGGTCATTCACCAATCGCGGGAGGGACTTGACAGTATGGAATTCTACCCTTTCCGAAAGTTGATCGATGCCGGCTTGGGCTCCATGATGGTGGCTCATTTGAATGTCCCGGCATTGGATTCCACACCGGAAATTCCATCTACGCTGTCATACAGCATCGTCAACGTTCTGCTGAAGGTTGAATTCGGTTTCAAAGGATTGGTGTTCACGGATGCGTTGAATATGAAAGCGGTAAGTGAGGCATATCCTCCAGGCATGTTGGACAGGGCAGCTCTGGTGGCAGGAAATGATGTGCTGCTCTATTGCGAAGATGTTCCAATGGCAGTGAGTCAGATCCTGCAAGCGGTCGATTCAGGTGAGATCGTAATGGAGGAGATCGACGCACGTGTAAAGAAGGTGCTCATGGCCAAGCAGTGGTGCGGACTGGATACGTTGCGACCAGTGCTTTTGGACGGATTGATGTCGGATTTGAATACGCCGGCTATACGGCAATTACAGCGTAGTCTGTATGAGCAATCCATCACGGTTCTGGAAAACCACCATGAAGTTTTGCCCTTGGAACATCTCGCTCGTAAGAAAGTCGCAGTCGTTTCCATCGGAGCTCCTCGCACCAATGCGTTCCAACAGACCTTTTGTGAGCATGTCCGTGCCGATCGGTTTTCATTGGAAAAAGATGCTCCTGTTTCCGCATTCAATTCGTTGTACGAGTTTTTGAAAAATTACGACCTGGTGCTTGTTTCACTCCACGGTACCACCATGAAGTCACAAACCGGTTATGGAATTCCGGAAACGGTCAGTCGCTTCATCGATACCGTCCTGGTCACTCGCTCAGCTGTTTTGGTCGATTTCGGAAATGCTTACACCCTGACTCGCTTCCGCAATCTGAAGCATGCTGAAGCGGTAGTGATTGCTTACGAGGATTTTGCGTTGCCGCAGGAATTGGCAGCTCAACTGGTTGTCGGTTCTTCCACTACACAGGCGCGTTTGCCTATCCAGGTTGCTGAAGCTGCTCAGCGTGGAGCAGGTGTCAACGCGGATAAAGTGCTTAGGCTTAAACGATCCTTACCGGAAGAGTTGGGTATTTCCTCCGATCGTTTCTCTTCGGTCGATTCGATCGTGAAGGATGCTATGACTGCAGGCGCCATGCCCGGCTGTCAGGTGATGGTCGTGAAGGATGGACATATCATTTATGACCGGGCTTTCGGATATCAATCTTGGGATTCTTTACAGGCGGTGAAGGTCGCTGACCTGTATGATATCGCTTCCATCACAAAAGTGGCTGCTACCGCACTTGCTTCCATGAAAGCATTTGATGCAGGTCACTTTAAGATCAATCAACCGCTTTCCAAATATCTGCCGGAGCTGGCATTGACAAACAAAAAGGACATTACGGTCAAGGATGTGATGATGCATCAGGCCGGTCTGCCTGCATGGATTCCGTTTTGGAAGCAGACCATGTCGGAAGGGGAGTTTCTTCGGGGTATCTATTCTGCCACCTACAGTCAGGATTTTCCTGCCAGGGTTTGTGATAGCATGTATATCCGAAAGGATTATCGTGATAGTCTAAGGCAATGGTTGTATGATTCACCGCTTGGTGAAAAAGGCAAATACGTCTACAGCGATCTCGGTCCTGTGCTGATGCAATGGACGGTGGAGCATCACACGCACGATTCGCTGGATGTTTATGTGGAAAAGGAGTTTTACAAACCCTTGCAACTAGGAAGGTCCGGCTTCAGGCCATACAACCGATTCTCCATCGATGAATTGGTGCCTACGGAAAACGATACGTTGTTCCGTCATCGGTTGATTCGTGGTGATGTCCATGATCCTACCTCTGCGATGCAAGGCGGAGTTTCTGGAAATGCAGGACTTTTTTCAAATGCCTTCGATCTGGCTGTCATCTTTCAAATGTTACTGAAGAAGGGTTGGTACGGTGGCGAACAGCTGTTGAAACCTTCAACGGTTGAGCTCTTCACCTCGAAGCAATCGACCAATGGAAAAAACCGCCGTGGATTATTGTTCGACAAGCCGGAAACAGATCCTTCTAAATCGAGTCCTACGTGTCCTTCTGCTTCTCCGTCGACCTTCGGTCACCAGGGATTCACCGGCACATGTGTATGGGCTGATCCCAAGAACCAGTTGATTTTTATTTTTCTTTCCAACAGGATTCATCCGGATGCTTCGAACGACAAGCTGGTCAAGATGAATGTCCGTACACGATTGCAGGAAGCAGTCTATAAAGCGGTGCTTGGTAACTAATACCACCTGCTTTTGTTACCTTAGCTGACTGTCAGCTACGATGAGAATAGGAATCCTTTGTTATCCCACCTTCGGTGGAAGCGGTGTGGTTGCAACCGAACTTGGCAAAGCACTTGCCGAACTCGGTCATAGCATCCATTTCATCACCTACAGTCATCCTGTCAGGCTCGAACATTTCAAGGAAAATGTCTTTTATCATGAAGTGACGGTAGCGGACTATCCGCTTTTCGAATACGCTCCGTATGAATCCGCACTTACCAGCAAGCTGGTGGATGTCGCTAAATTCGAACGACTCGATCTCGTGCACGTTCATTACGCAGTTCCACACGCCAGCGTAGCCTATATGGCTAAGCGGATTCTGCTCGATCAAGGCATTCATCTTCCGTTTATCACTACGCTTCACGGTACGGATATCACACTGGTAGGGAAGAACGCCAGCTATAGTCCTGTGGTCACTTTCGGTATCAACCAAAGCGATGCTGTGACCTCCGTTTCGAGGAGCTTGCGCGACGACACCTACAAGAATTTCCATGTCAGCAAGGAGATTCATGTCATCCCCAACTTCATCGACTTGCAGCGGTTCTCCAAGTTGAAAAAAGAGCATTTCAGGAAAGCCATCGCTCCGGATAACGAGCGCATCATCATTCACGCTTCCAATTTCCGTCCGGTCAAGCGTATCGACGATGTCATTGCAGTCTTTGAACGCATTCTTCTTAAAATGCCTGCGAAGTTGTTGTTGATCGGTGATGGACCGGAGCGATCCAGGATTGAACAGTTGTGCCGCGAGAGCGTCGCTTCCGATCAGATCCGGTTCTTGGGAAAATTGGAGGCAATGGAGGAAGTGCTTTCGGTCGGCGATCTTTTTATGCTGCCTTCCGACAGCGAAAGTTTCGGTCTTGCAGCCCTCGAAGCCATGGCCTGTCAGGTGCCGGTGATTTCCTCTGATACCGGTGGTCTTCCGGAGGTGAACATCCATGGCGTCACCGGTTTCATGAGCCCGGTCGGTGATATCGAAGATATGGCAGCGAATGCGTTGAAGATACTTTCTGATGATGCAGCGCTTGCCTCATTCAAGAAAAGAGCGTTGGAACAGGCAAAGCGCTTCGATATCAAAGAGATTCTCCCTATGTATCTCTCACTGTATGAGCAGGTGCTTTCCAATCCTGAAGCTTGAAGCCTGAAGTCATGCTCTACCTGAAAGCCCTTCATATCATTTTCGTCGTCACCTGGTTTGCCGGATTATTCTATATCGTCCGCCTTTTCGTCTATCATGCTGAAGCTGCGAACACGCCTGAGCCGGCGCGATCGGTATTGATGGATCATTTCAAAGGGGCTGAAAGAAGATTGTGGTACGGCATCACGTGGCCCTCTGCGATACTCTCCTGGATCTTCGGTTTGTGGCTGGGCTATTCTTATTATGGCTGGGATTTTCCGGATTGGTTGCTGCTCAAGTTCGTCTTCGTGCTGGGCCTGAGCGTTTACCACCTATGGTGCGGAAGGACATATCGCCAGTTAAAGGAAGACAAGATCCTTTGGAGCGGCACCGCTTTCAGGATATGGAACGAAGTCGCCACACTCTTCCTGGTATCCATCGTTTTCATCGTCGTCCTGAAGGATACGTTGGAATGGTTGAAAGGGCTCGGCGGACTGGTGCTTTTCACAGCAGCCTTATTGATCGCCATCCGCATGTACAAGCGGTTCAGGGAAAGTTGATGGGTGGGTCAGCCCCCGGATGACTTTGCTTTGTAGCCTGATTTAAGGAGAAGATCGAGAATACGTTGCCGGTGATCACCCTGAATGATGATTTCTCCGTCTTTCGCACTGCCGCCGACACCGCATTTTGATTTCAAGAGTTTGCCTAACGCTTCCAGATCGTCCGGTTTTCCGATGAATCCAGTGATCAGGGTGACGGTTTTTCCGCCCCTTGATTTCCGGTCAACTGACACCCGAAGATCCTGTTTGCCCGGAGGCAATGTCTCTTGATCAGCAGTCGGCTCGTACTCGAAATTGAAATCAGGATTGGTGGAGTAGACAACCCCTTGAATGCCTTTCTGCTTCTTTGACATGTCAGTGAAAGAATTTTTCGGCAACACGGGGGTAGAATACGATGACCCCGATGATGGCTGAAACGAGCGCTACGATCAGTACAGCTCCTGCAGCGACATCCTTGGTATGACCCGCATCGATATTCCAGTCGGGATGAGTGAGGTCGACATGATTTTCAATCGACGTGTTGAATAGTTCGGCTGCAAAAACAGATCCTATGCAGATCAGAATGATACACCATTCAACCAAACTGATCTCCAGGAAAAAGCCTGCAGCGATAACCGCCGCAGCAACAAAGGAGTGAATGCGCACATTGACCTGGTTACGGAATGAATGCGCAATCCCCTGCAAGGCGTATCTGATGCCAGGCTGTTTCATCTGCTTTAAAGGGCAGAAGGTACAATAATTCCTAAGCTGGAGGGAATGATCTCGACGCTGAATTGGCCGGAAATTTCAACCGGCTCGCCGTCGATGTGGGCCTTTAGTGGAGCTCCTGGAAAAAAATCGATTTTACGGCTCCTGAAGGATTGGTAGTATTTGGAGCGATGAAGTGAATTGTTTCCCAGTCGGTAAATGAGTCCCGGCGCTGCCAGGAATGGAAATGGTTTTACGATGGCCAAGTCCAACCAACCATCGCTGATATCGGCTTGCGGGGCAATGACGGCATTGTTACCGAATTGCGATGAGTTGGCGACAGTCAGCAAGAAGGGAGACAGCTCCATTGCATTCCCATCCAAAATCATCTTGATGGCGGATGGACGGTAGCGGGCGAACTCACGCAATACCAACTTCACATAGGTGGCATAGCCTCTTTTTACAGAAGCGGAAAACAGGTGTGCAATGTGGGCATCAAAGCCGATTCCGAAGGTGCCGAAACCGTTGTATTGAGCCGCTTTGAATGAATCGATGACTTTTCTTTTCCCTGAGTTGATGTTTTCAAGTGCATCACTCATGGCAATCGGTATGGATAAATGTCGAGCAAGTCCATTTCCCGAACCAAGCGGTATCACGGCCAACGAACTGGCTGAATGCAGTAATGCGCCGGCAGCTTCGTTGACGGTACCATCACCTCCGGCCACTGCAATGATTTCTGTTCCTGATTTTTCAGCTTCAGCAGAAAGTTCGGCAGCATGACGGGGGTATTCGGTGTAGCGGATTTCCGTTTCGAACCGTTTGCTATCGATTGTCTGTCGTATGAGTGATGGAAGTTCCTGCTTCGTACCTACTCCTGAGCGGGGATTGATGATGAAACGGATCCGACTTTTCATTTCAATGCATGTTGTGGAGTGGGTACCGTCATGTTGTTTTTCAGCATGGAGTTGGTGTATTGCTGAACAACCGCTTTGATGCGCGATTCCAGCAATCGGGTAGTATTCGGTTTGAATTGTACCAGATTGAGATTCATCAGGCTATCGTTCGTGTAGTGAAAAAGGGAGTTGCCATTCAACGTGTCGAGGGTGAAAGCGAATCCGTTACTGATTATTTGAAAATCGCCATGAAGCTGACTGATTGCGAAGGGGAAGGCGGTGCTGTCGAACACGCTGTTTCCAAGCGAGTAAAAAGGTTGCGGGTATCCGATCCGATCCAACAAGCTGGGAAGGATATCGATCTGCTGTGTGGTGCGTGCTGAAATGCCGGGACTGATTTTTCCGGGCGAATAATAGGCAATCGGGATAGAGTAGATGCCTACTTGCGTCTGGTAGCGTGCTTGTTCGGAGAGTGAAGTGTGATCAGAAGTGATTACGAACAACGTATTCTTGAACCATTCGGTCCTTGCTGCTGTGGCAAAGAACCTTCTCAGCGACTCATCAGCATATCTCACACTTTGATGAATCGGCAAGGAGCCTGTAGGAAGTGAACGATCGAAAGGAGCAGGTACTTTGTAAGGATGGTGGGAGGAAAGCGTGAATACAGCAGCAACGAAAGGTTGTGGGGTCTTGTCCAATTCAGCTGACATGCGCTGCAGGAATGGCATGTCATAGATGCCCCAGTTACCATCAAAGTCGGTGTCGTCCCCATATTCGCTCCTTCCAAAGTAACGGTCGAATCCAGCTACGGTACTGAATCCATCGAAGTTCATGGTGCCATTCGTGCCGCCATGGAAAAAAATGGAGGAGTAGCCATACGGTTTCAATAAGGAGGCGAAGGAGTTGATGGAATTTCCAGAGTAGGGGGAAGAGATGAATGGTTGGTCGCTGAGCGAAGGAATGCCAGCTACCACAGCAGGAATACCTTCTATCGATCTTTTCCCATTTGCAAATGCTTCATTATAAACTAAGGATCGGGCGAGGAGAGAGTCAAGGAATGGCGTATAGCCGGTGTTCTTGTTCAAGAATCCGATATACTCTTTTCCGACACCCTCCAGGATGATGATGACGATATTGTTCTTATCGAATTCACGTCCCTTGCTGTAATCATGTATCAAGGGCATTAATGCATCAGCGGTTTCGTCAGGCATGAAATCGACCTGATGCAACTCTGACTTGCCGTAGGTTTTGAGAATGGTGAATCCGCTATTCAGGACCAGTGCAGTCTCTCTCTGCATACCGTGTCCTGAAGCAGATAAGATGGTAATAGGCTTCAATTGAAAGCCGCCTCTGAAGGCGATGAAGAGCATTCCAATGACCAAGACGCCGGTAATGGGTCGGACACTCCTGGTGGGCGATGCCTGCTTCGTTTCATCGACTTTCAAGAATCGTCTATCCGCAATGACAAGCAAAAGTATGATGAGAGCAAGAATCAGTACTTCGATCCAAAAGTCACTGAGCATCTTGGGTACGGTGTTCTTGAAATCCTGCCCGAATCCCATGATGGAAAAAATATCGGAAGTCAGTCTTCGCGATGAGAATTGAAACAAGCCCAAGTCGACACAGTTCGCTGCAATGAAGGGGATATTGAGGAGTAGAAACAGTCCGCTTCGGATTCTGCTTACCCATGGATGGTGAATCCATTTGCCTGTGAC
>JBJTRB010000062.1:0-2734 GCA_046075925.1 Bacteroidota bacterium
GTTTTCACTGGTTCCCCTGCGACCTAGTTCCGACATCAATCGGATATGAGCCATTCCCCTTCTGACCGGAATGCCCAAACCGGCTGAAACACCTATTTCGGTCAGCTGAGTTCCACGAAGTGACAAGAAGGAGTTGGAGTAATGCGCTCCGGTCATATACTGGACCTGTTTCCAAAAGCCAGCGAAACTCCTGTCGTCTGGCACGAACTGTATACCTCCTGAAATCCGGTAACTGTTCGCCAAGGAATCCGAATTATTGTAAGACCGGTAGATTGACCAATCCTGCAAGCGGATATCGCTGCTGATCAGCCAGCGTGTCCCTTTACGAATGCTCACACCGAACCCAAGTCCGGAAGGCAGCTGTACCACACCCGATTCGTTTTGCATGTTATAGGTGGTATCCTTCACGACAATCTGATCACGTGAAATGGGATCCAGGTAGCGGAACGTCTCAGCAACGGTCGACCGGTTGGCGTTCAATCGGCTGGAAGGACTGTAAGTCGCTCCAAGAACGATACCCCAATCGCCACGCTGGTGCCGGCGGTTGACCTTTGCGGCAGCCGAGCGTAAGGCTTTCATTTTTTCATTGACCGATACTACTGCCGCGGAGTTACCGGCGGTATCGGAAGGCTGGTCGAAGTTTTTTGAAATCCGGAAAAGTATTGTAAGACTATCCTCCAGTACAGCGATTTGCTTCCTGAAGAGGATCACAGAATCGGATGGAGATAATCGAAGACTGTCAAAGGTATACTGCAACCCGAAATTGTAGTGGAAGCCGTTCTGGTCGCGGTTGTCGGTCAATCGCGTATTCAAGTAAGAGCTGTTGCTGAATTCGATCAGTCGTTGTTGCGAGATATCACCGAACAAATAGGAAGCAGTTACCCCCGCAGTCAGTTGCTTGAACGGAGTGAAACCTGTCGAAAGGAAAATCTGATTAAGGCCACCCTTGCCTTCGTAGACATGCAGTTCAGCATCGCCGTTTACGTTCACTTGCTGATCGTTGATGGAGTAACCTACATGGCTGAGCGGAACGATGCCGAAACCGAAAGAAGATTTTTTAGGCTTCAGAGGAAAGGCCATGGAGAAATACCCTACCGAAGCATCGGATCTGTTTTCTTGTTTACTGTCGTTGCGCAATTGTAGCAAGCCTGCATTGATTCCAGCATCAAATGTGGTTAGCACCAGTCGACCATAGGCAGCCGGATTGGAATAATTCAAGTAATGGGAACTGTAGACAGCTACGTTGACACCACCCATGGCCAAGTTCTGGGTGACACCTGCCGGCTGGAGATCGCCGATACCATATCTCGAATAAGGAGATGAAGCAATATCCTGAGCAAGTACCGACTGGCCGAACAGGCCGGTGAGTGCAAAAAGAAAAAGCAGTTTATCGATTGCGCCTAGCATGCAACAGGATTTCATAGAGTCCCTCCAACACAAGATCCGGGGCGGCAAAGATGCCGAAATTAAGGCTGTCTGACAAGAAAGCGGCATCTCCTCCTGTGAGCACTACCTTGATTTTGCCAAACTGTTTTCGGTACTGATTGACAAAGCCATGCATCTCATTGACGGCCCCCTGGATAGCACCTGTCATCATGGATGTCAGGGTATCGTTGCCGATGATCCCTTTCACCTTGTCCGGCTTCAGCAGTGGAAGCCGATCAGTAAATGCATGCATAGCCTTTAGTCGCATATTCAAACCCGGCGAGATGGCTCCTCCGCGGTAGTTACCGCGCCGGTCTACAAAGTCGTACTTGATGCATGTTCCAGCATCGATGACCAGCACTGCCTCACCTGGAAAAAGCTTCCGGGCTTTGACAGCCCCAGCGAGCCTGTCAACCCCCAACGTCTCCGGAGTCCTGTACAAGTTTCTAATTGGCAACGGTGTATTTGCATCCAACACTTCCAAAACCGCGTTTTTACTTAATAATTGAAGTACGGTGCGGGGTACTTTCACAACGGAGGCCAGTAGAATTTCAGAGGGTGGATAGCGTAATAGCAATGATTTCACTTCCCGAACCCCGAAGCGCGTGGATTTGATGATCTTGAACAGGCTGCCCTGTCTGAAGATGCCGATTTTGACCCGGGTATTGCCCCGGTCGATAACCCACTGTTGTTTCATAGCGTGCCTGCAAGGTACGTGGAGGTCCGGAAAGATACTTTTTTGAAAAAATCAAAAAATACCTACTTTTGCGCTCCTTCCAGTACCCGGTGATGTAGCTCAGTTGGTAGAGCAAAGGACTGAAAATCCTTGTGTCAGTGGTTCGATTCCACTCATCACCACCCCTTTTCTCCGTTGACCGATGAAAAACACCGAAAACGACTTCAAATTTGATCGGGTTCTTTTGATCGATGATAATGACATCGATAATTTCATCAACGAACGGATGATCACTACAAGTCATTTTGGTCGTTCCGTCACCGTAAAGAATTCCGGCGAAGGAGCCCTGCAATACCTCCGAGATATTGCCGACCGTGCGGAAATCCTTCCGCAGGTCATCTTCCTTGATTTGAATATGCCGGCTATGGATGGCTTCGGTTTCTTGGCAGAATATGAGAAACTGCCTGACAGCATACGTCAGTTCTGCAAAGTGGTGGTTCTCTCCTCCTCTATCAGTCCGGAGGATATCAACCGGGCTAGCACGAACCCGTACGTTCAGAAATACGTCAACAAGCCCCTTAGTCAAAAATACCTCGACGCGATTCATTTTTAAGAATCTTGTCTCGCACTTTA
>JBJTRB010000063.1:0-2401 GCA_046075925.1 Bacteroidota bacterium
AGGATGAGTGCTTTCTTCACGGGTTGGCAACTTGGAATGAATCAATGAAAATACGTGAAAGTTCGACTGCCCTGCTTCCAGGCGACATCACCTTCAGTCCGTCTGCTGTAGAAGCCGATTGAAAAAATAAGACCGGATCGAAATTCAGGCTGATGTTATCTCCCTGGCAGGGAAAAGTCACCGAGAAGGAGGTAGCCCACGGCGTACGATACCCTCCCAGGTGAAATTCGAATGGCTGCTGTTTGCCCTCGATGGATAAGAAGCCTTCCAGTTTATAATTGATGTAGCCGCTTTGCCACGTCCAATACATACCGTTGGTAGGATCCAGGTCGCCTCCAAGCGCACCTGCCGCATGAAGCGTACTGTCGATGCCGAATGCGATTGTCAGCATGACCACTTCCGAAGTGTCTGTTACCTGCAAATGGATGGTCTTTTTATCGGTTTCGGAAAGGTCTATCAAGTGAGGAAGGGTGTCGATGGCTCGGCTATCATCAGCAAAATCCATTTGGATGCTCTGGACATAGAATCGAAGCACGTTCAGCTGGAGGGTGCTGTCAGATGATAGGGTTGTTTTTCCACCACTCAACGAAGATGTACATTGGAATTTCACTCCGATTTCTCTGGCATTCGCAGCGAGCAGGGAAAACAGACTCAAGTAAGCTGGCAGTAGGTAGCGAGTCATCAGGCGTTTGCAGATTGAAAATTAGTGAATGGGTTTAACCTTACGATCAAAATACTTTCAATGTATTTGTTGAGGTGTCAAAATCTGACATCATGGCTTGGTATCCTTGTATGGTACTTTGACTTACAAGTCATTGTCAGCCGTAAGTACACAGCTCCAAATGAAACCCGCTGCCCGCTCCAGGCTAGCGGGTTTCTTTTTTCTTGTCTTAAAACTGGGACTTTTCGAAGAAAATCGCTGTCTGAGCAGCATGCAAAGTGACTATCTTGCATCGTGATGAAGCATGCCAAGCCACTAGTTCTTATCGTTTGTGTTTTTTTGTCGGTAGTCGCTTGTGTCAAGCAGGAAGACTTTGACATGACGGATTTGTCCGTTTCACAGTGGCAGCCGGATGTAGCGGTCCCCTTGGTTAATTCTTCCGTGGCATTCAAAGACGTATCCGGCTTGGTCGATTCCGGCCAGTTGATAGTCGATCCCAACGGCAGGGTCACCATCATCAACACCAGTTCCATCTATGAGCGTTCAGGAAAGTCCTTCTTTTCCATTCCTGATCAACAAGCCGCTTTCAGCTATTACCTGGACGCAAGCCATGCTTCGACCCTCAATTCTTCGGGGTCGTGCTCCGAATCAGTGAGTCAATCGGTGCTTTTTCTGCTGCCTTCTGGTCAGCGGATCGACCGTGTCACCCTTTCAACCGGTGTGCTGTTCTTCTCGGTTTCCAATACCATTTCCAGGACCTGTACGCTGAACATCTCCATACCTTCTCTGCAGTTAAATGGGTCCGGATTTTCTGCTCAGGCCATTGTCCCTCCTTCGACTTCCAACCGGATATTTTCTTATGTACTGAATGGCTATACAGCGGATCTGACCGCGGGCGGTCAAGGTAACCGGATAGATGTGAACTTCAGTGTCACCTTCAGAGGTAGCGGCGCTAACGTGTCTTCAGGCACTGCACTGGCGGTTTCCACCAATCTCAATAACCTTGACTATTCCTATGTGGAAGGCTATGTCGGGCCGATTGATTTCCGTATCCCGCTTGATACGGTTGCTTTGGATCTTTACAGCAACGATCCCACGGATATTTATCAATTCAGTGATCCGCGCTTGTCGATTGAGATCGAAAACAGCGTGGGTATTCCTTCCCGATTGGACAGCTGCTTTGTCCAGCCCATACGCGATGACGGCTCTTTCATCAATGCCAGTTTGCTCAGCCCATTAACTACTTATGCTATCGATTATCCAACTATAGCTGGTGATGCTCGCTCCACGGTGGTTTCCATCAATTCTCAGAACTCCTCCATCGTCAGCTCCTACGCCGCCCGGCCTTCCGATGTGATCTATACGGCCCTTGCACATCTCAACCCGGGCGCGGTACCTGTCACCAACTTCATTACGGATAGCAGTAAGATCCAGGTCAACCTGCGATCCGAACTTCCGCTTGATGGCTTTGCGCGTCGTTTGACCATTCGGGACACTTCGACTTTCGAGTTGGAAGAACTCGGAGAGTTGGATTCTGTTGTGTTTCGTCTGGAAGCGCGGAACGGATTTCCTCTCACCGCTTTGACACAGGTCCTCTTCCTCAGTAATGGGCTTCAGGTCGATTCGTTGTTTCATACTTCAGACTTATTGTTCATCGAGGCTGCAGATGTGGACGCGTCTGGATTCTCTATCGGTTCCAAGGTTCATATACACGATGAACCGATAGGTCAGGAGCGATTG
>JBJTRB010000064.1:0-7016 GCA_046075925.1 Bacteroidota bacterium
GTTCGCGCAAACCGACACGTGGCGTACGCTCGACTACGGCTTCAGCTACGCAGACTTCTACAACAGTTTCGATCAGGGATTAGGCGGTCATGTGGTTGAAGGAATAAAGCCGTACATCAGCGCACGTTTTTCCTCCACGCAATCCCAATTACAGCTGAACCCGGTCCCTCCGCTCTTCAGTGAGACAAGATCGATTCCCAGATTTCCGGTATTCGGCGATTCCATTTTCGTGCGCACGTGGATAGAAGACGAACAGCCGATTCAGAATGCTGAACTGACCTATCGTTGGAATGGCGGTCCTGTGCAAACACCTCAAACGGCTCCGCTCCTGGACGATGGAATGCATCGGGACTACACTGTCAATGACGGTTACTTCGGTGCCTCTGCCGGCACTGCGACAACAGGTGATACGTTGTTCTATTACATTCAACATACGGACCCAACCGGAAGAACCGGTCGCGAACCAAGAACCGGCTGGAAGTATGTAGTCGTATCCGGGATTCCATATATCCGAATCAATGAATGGTGCAGCAGTAATTCGACGTTGATTGCAGATGAGGCCGGCGAATTCGATGATTGGATCGAGCTTTACAATCCGATTTCATCCAATGAGCCCTGGGAGCGGATACATATTTCTGATTCTGTCGCTAATCTTGGAAAATGGCGCTTACCCGACACCACAGTCAGCGGAAACGGTTTTCTGCTTTTATGGGCAGATGAGGATAAGAGTCAGGGGCCGACTCACATGAATTTCAAATTGAGCGCTCTGCTTGGCGAATCCATTGTGGTGAGTTATTACAATGGCGAAAGTTACCGCATCTTGGATAGCGTTTCCTTCGGCCCTATGTCGACCGATCAAAGCCTCGGGTGCGTTCCAGACGGCGTCCGACCGATTGTGTGGCAACAACCTCCATCACCGGGCGGCACCAATCTGTTCACCGGTTTGGAAGAGCTCACACCTTCCGGTCAGCTACTCCTTTTCCCTAACCCCGCCACTACTGGATTCCGCATCAACCTTACAGGAGTCATCACATTGACACTGACCGATATTTCAGGCAAAATCGCCGGGCAATTCCATCAACAAGCAAACATGCCGTTTTCTACCGAAGGAATTGCTGACGGGCTTTACATCTGCAGTGTTTTTTCAGAAAACAGCGAAGCACGACATTGTCGATTATTGATACGCAGATAAAATCCAATGTTGATAGTTTAGGTACCGCTACGGTACTGATAAATTCTTTTTTTCAGACCTTTACAAGGCTAAATCATCCAATAAATCCTCGATCATGAAATTGCGCTTTCTCTTTCAGCTTGCCCTAGCCTTTACTTGCACGTGCACATCCGTGAAAGCCTTGAGTCCTGTTGCCGAATACAAGGTTCGTCCTGAAAAATACGGTATGAACTACAAGGAAGAAAAAGTGGCCACAAAAGACGGGGCCATGCTGAATGCGTGGTTCTTCGAAACACCGAAGAAGACAACCAACTGGATGGTGATCAGCGGCAGCGGTGATGGCAATATGGCGGATAACATCGAAATCGCCGGACAATTTCTTTCTGCGGGATGGAATGTGGCCATGTACGATTACCGTGGTTACGGCTCCAGCAGCAGCTTCGCCATCGACGCTGAAACCTACATTTACCCTCAGTTCCTGAACGATTTGAATGCCGTCTTGGACTATCTGAGAAAATCACGAGCGATTACCAAGTTCGACCTTTACGGCCAGAATATCGGCGCTGGCATTTCCATCGGTGTAGGGTGCAACCGTACCGAAACGAGAAAGATCATCGCTGATGCTCCATGGAACGGACTTGAAAACATGAAAAAGCGGATCAAGGAGAAGCAGGGAAAAGATGTCATCATTCCCTTCGGATACGACAAATCTTACGAACCTATCTATGCTTGCGATAAAGCTCGCCCTCATTTGAAGGGCGTGATGGTGATCGTATCCGCTAAAGACGAGATGATCACACCACTTGACATGAAGCCGCTGGGCTGCAAAACGAACGTCTATATCGTATCCGGAAGCAACTCCAATGCGGAGAATTTTTCCTTCGACAAGAATGTGTATTTCGAAAAGGTCTCTAAGTTCCTGTTGAACTGACCGAAGGGTCAATCGACCGCTTCCACCTTTTTCACCTCCGGTGCGGCTTTCAGTATCGCTTGTTCGATACCGGCCTTCAATGTCATCGAGCTCATACTACACGAAGAGCAGGCGCCGAGAAACTTCACTCGGGCGATACCGTCTTCCGTCACTTCTACCAGACTGACGTCGCCTTGATCAGCAGCTAGATAAGGACGCAGCTGTTCCAATGCGTCTTCTACCCTGCGGATCAGTTCTTGTTCTTTTGACATGGTGAAAATCAATAAGCGTTGGCGGCGACGCGCTGCGTAGGCGCTTTTTCTGCGTTGCGGATAGCGGTTTGACGGATGAGTTGGTCTGCTGCTTCGGCGAAGGCCCCGCTTACCGGACCTTCATCGTCAAGCGCGATCGGAATTCCGGTATCACCTCCTTCACGGATGCTTTGCACCAGCGGGATTTCTCCCAGGAATGGAACGCCGATCTCTTCCGCCAATTTGCGACAACCCTCTTTGCCGAAAATGTAATACTTGTTGTTAGGCAATTCCGCTGGGGTGAAATAGGCCATGTTCTCGATAACGCCCAAGACCGGCACATTGATGGTATCCAATCGGAACATGCTGATGCCTTTCCGCGCATCGGCAAGTGCGACATGCTGCGGTGTACTTACGATGACTGCTCCGGTAACCGGAACAGCTGAAACCAGCGTAAGATGGATGTCACCCGTACCAGGAGGCAGATCGATAAGAAGGTAATCAAGTGCTCCCCATTCCGCATCGCTGAAAAGTTGCTTCAACGCTTTGGATGCCATCGGACCGCGCCATGGAATCGCACGGTCAGGGTCGACCATCATGCCGATAGAAAGCACTTTCACGCCGAACCGTTCGAACGGAAGCATGTATTGCTTGCCATCACGCTCGTTCACGTACAAGCGCTCATGTTCGGCGCCGAACATGATATGCTGAGAAGGTCCGTAAATGTCCGCATCGATCAATCCGACCCTGGCGCCTTTTTTTGCTAGCGCCACCGCCAGATTAGCCGCCACGGTGCTTTTACCTACACCGCCTTTACCGGAGGCGACAGCGATGATGTTCTTCACTTCAGGAAGAAGTTCATCCATTGCTGCACGACCACTGGTGGTGCGTGCGGTCATGTTGACAGTCACCTTGGCCTTTTCATCGACAAAATGAATGATAGCATTCACACAGGCTTGCTGAATGAGTGCTTTGAGCGGGCAAGCAGGAGTGGTAAGTACTACGGTAAAAGAAACATGATCGCCATCCACCTGGATGTCTTCAACCATATTGAGTGTGATGAGGTCCTTTTTAAGGTCCGGCTCGATCACATTGCGCAGGGCATCAACTACTTGTTCGCGGGTAATTGTCATTGTATCACAAAGGTACTAAAACGCCGGAAAGGCTTCTTACTGGACATCAAAGCACTAGTTCGGTCACTGGGTTCCAGAAAAGCCGTTTAAAATCCACTACTTGGTCTCCCTTTACCACTATTCCCTCTTTTTCCAGTAGCTCTTGCATGCAGGTAGGAGAGCTGAAATGATGCTTGCCCGTCAGCAATCCGTTCCTGTTCACCACACGGTGGGCAGGTACAGGAGGCATCACAGTGTGTGAACCATTCATGGCCCAACCAACCATGCGGGAAGACTTGGCGGTGCCCAGGTATGCAGCAATGGCACCATAGGAAGTCACTCTCCCTTTTGGAATCAAACGCACTACTGCGTATACCTGTTCGAAAAAAGTATCAAGCGTGGGCTTGGGCGAACTCATAGTAGGAAACGTACATAATTGATCTTAGCCCCCTTCGCCAGCCAGATCTTTTCGTAAGTGGTCTGGATAGAACGTACTTCATCCGCTAAGGGAGAGGCATACAGATCATTGGTCTGCGCCTCGATGTTCAAGCCCTGCTCAGCGATCACCTGCAGAGTATATTCATACATCAGCGTACTGTCCGTCTTCAGATGAATTTTGCAACCTGGCGCAGCGAATGTTCGGTAGCGCTCAAGGAATTCGGGAGATGTTAGCCGTTTGTGCTCCCGACTGTCGCGTGGTTGCGGATCGGGAAAGGTGATCCATATTTCATCCACCCCATCTGATTTTCCGAAAAACGCCTCGATGCTTGAAATGAGGATACGCAGAAAAGCCGCATTGGTCTGACCACGCTCCATGGTGTTTTTTGCTCCGCGCCACAAGCGTGCTCCTTTCCAATCCACTCCGATGTGGTTCCTTTCCGGGAAGAGTGAAGACAAGGCTACCGTGTATTCGGCACGACCGCAGCCTAATTCCAGGGTGATCGGATGGCTGTTCTTGAAAAAATCGGAACGCCAACGGCCTTTCAGCGGGTGATCCGGCTGGGGATAGGCCATGGTAGGCTGGAAGACATGGGGGAAAGTCGCATTTTCAGCGAACCGCTTGAGCTTGTTTTTTCCCATGACACAAAGATAACGAACCCGACGGGGCGATGTACATTTGCCGTATGGCGATGAAGGAACGTGTTCTGATTGCCCCATTGGACTGGGGACTTGGCCATGCTGCCCGATGCGTTCCGCTCATACGTCGGGAACTCAAGGCTGGAAATGAGGTGGTGGTAGCTGGAAGTGGAAACGTAGCCGCCTTTTTGAAATCAACGTTCCCTGATCTGGAGTCTCTTCACCTTGAAGGATATGGCATCCGCTACTATCGTGGACTTCCTGCCTGGGTTTCCATTTTGCTTCAAACAGGCTCGATCTTGCATTCCATCAAGCGCGAACAGCACTGGCTGAACGAACTATTGAGAAACCGATCCTTCGATAAGATCATTTCGGACAATCGTTACGGGCTTTGGAGCAAACAAGTAAAAAGCGTGCTTGTGACCCACCAACTCTTCCTGCAACTTCCTTCAATAGCCAAGCCATTCAGCAACATCGTTGACAAGCTCCTGCACCGGTTCCACCACAACTTCGATGAATGTTGGATACCGGATACCGAGGGCGCTGACTCCTTGAGTGGGAATTTATCGCATGGAAAGAAGATCCCTGACAACACGCGATTCATCGGCTGGCTTTCCAGGTTCGAGGAGCTTGGAAAAACAGCATCGGACAGCACGAGCATCCCGTTCGATACGGTTGTCATTTTGAGCGGACCCGAGCCGCGTCGCACGGTGTTAGAAAATCGATTGTTCAAACGACTGTCTGCTTCGGCAGATCGGACACTATTCATCCAAGGGCTGCCCCAATCCTTGACACGTCATGAAAAGGGGCATATAGTTTTTTGGCCGACGGCCTCAGATGACGAGATTCGTGTTGCGCTAACGAATGCCAAACGGATTTTTTGTCGACCGGGCTACAGCACATTGATGGATCTGATGACATTGAAGGTCGAAGCAACGTTGATTGCTACTCCTGGTCAAACCGAACAGGAACATCTTGCTGAATTAATGAGAAAGAAATTCGGATGGAGCGTGATCAGGGAATCTGATCTTTGAAAAGAGAGCGCTTCCTATCAGCGTGTATTGATTACGATAGCCGGTGTCGTAACGGTGTTGCTCTTGTGCAAAGCACGATCCCAGATGAAAATCTCATACTGTAACGTGTCGTTCGATAAAGCCGGCGGCAACGTCAGTTCACGCTGAATTTCTCCCTTCAATGCTTTAATCGATCCGTCAGGCGTCATGTAGGGTAAACGTGCGCTCACATTGGTCGTATCCACCACCCATGTACCTGATCGTAAGATGGACGTCTTCACGATGTAATTATTGTAGTAGGGACTGGCAGGATCGTCGAAAATCCATTCGTTTCGTCCGGACTCCCGCGGATAGTAACCGATGTCGCCATCCCCATCGGTGAAAGAAATTGTCACATAGACCTTGTCATCATAACCATCCGTCGCCTTTTCCACTGAAATGGATTGAAACCGGATTACCGGCTCCGCAGGATACTCGATAGGCTTTTTGCATGCAAAAGCCGAAAGCAAGAGGGATATGTACAGGATCCGTTTCAACACAGGAGCAGGTAATTGAATAAAAGCACGAAAGTCGTAGGTTACTTTTATCACCCTAAATTTACAAAAAACACTCGACTACTTCCCATGGCCCTGTTACTTCCCGTCCACGATATTCATCCTGTATTCGGCAAAGGCTGCTATCTGGCCGAAAATGCAACGGTAGTCGGAGATGTGGTGGCTGGCGATCACTGCAGTTTCTGGTTCAATGCGGTGGTGCGTGGCGATGTCAACTCCATCCGCATCGGGAACCGCGTCAATATCCAGGATGGTGCAATCATCCATTGCACCTACCAAAAAGCTTCCACCACCATCGGCGACTATTGCAGCATCGGTCACAATGCAATCGTACATGGTTGTACATTGAAGAACAATGTTCTGATCGGCATGGGGGCCATCGTCATGGATCATGCAGTGATTGAACCTTTCAGCATCGTTGCTGCTGGATCCGTGGTACTGGAAAACACGGTTGTAGAATCAGGTTTCATTTATGCAGGAACTCCTGCCAGAAAAGTCAAGCCAATCACTAACGAGCAAAGGGCACTTTTAGAGCAATTGGCCGACCGTTACGTGATGTACTCGGAGTGGTTCGGCGCGTAATCAAGCACTTTTTCGCGTTTTTTCTCCATTAATGTCCTTCGAGGCAAGGCAGCTGGATCCTGCCCAAACCACTTATCCTTTTTCCTGCTGCCACTTGTCCGTGGAGGCCGCCAGTTGTTCGGGCGCGAATGACTTCAGGGGGCATTCGGATGTACAATTGTATCAGATTCACGAACACAAAATCATCAAACACTAAAAACATAATCGTCATGAAAAACAATGCCTCCCTCCGCCTCGCCAAAGCAGCCCTCGCCTGTGCGCTCTTCGGCACAATGTTCACCTCCTGTTCCAAGGAAGAGGAAATCAGCCCCCTCTCTGATGCGGCTGAACTGACCGGCCGCGACCA
>JBJTRB010000065.1:0-7982 GCA_046075925.1 Bacteroidota bacterium
AAAGGGAATCCTTCCGTCGTTCCCGGTTTGGCCATGCAGTGGCTTCGTAGTTTTTCAATATCCATCGGTGCGAATAGCCGAACAACGACAAAATTACCTGCCACCAGCCAATCTGAAGCACCGGTGTCGGTTCGGTTTGGAACAATTTTTCAAACCGTTGTTGCGTTCCCTATGGGTCGAAAGTTACCTTTGTGACATGAGCATTGCACGTCTCGCTTTTCTCTTATGCTTCCTTCCCATGCTTGGGCATGCCCAAAAATGGGTGACCCACGCCAACGGTGACAGTACCCTGGTAGTGGTTTCTGACAGCCGATTCGATGAGGTTGTCGCAAAGCAGAAGCAGGACAACAAGGCCCATCCGTCCGTTCCCGGGTACCGTGTTCAGATTTATTTCGGGGTGAACCGCCCCAAAGCGTCAGAGGTGAAAATCGATTTCTCGTCAAGATTCTCCGACATCGCAGCTTACCTGACCTACCAGCAGCCCAATTACAAGGTGCGTGTCGGTGACTTCCACAACCGGTACGAAGCCTATGCTTTTCTCAAGAAAATCGAAGGGCTGTATCCCACCACGTTCGTGGTACCCGATGAAATAAATCCGGCTCCACTGGGAGAGTGAAGCCGGATTTCAGAGTGACTTTTAAAGGAATGTCGCTTAGGCGAGCGTACGTTTTACCGCCACTTGTTCGTATCCCTCGATTACGTCGCCGATCCTGATGTCGTTGAAGTTATTGATACTCAATCCGCATTCGTAGCCTGCAGATACTTCTTTCACATCGTCTTTGAAACGTTTCAGTGATCCGAGTTCTCCGCTGAACACCACGATGCCATCGCGGACGACCCTCACCTTGGTGTTGCGGTTCACTTTTCCATCGAGTACCATACAACCCGCGATGGTGCCCACTTTCGGTATCTTGAAGGTTTCGCGGATTTCGATATTGCCGACAATCTTTTCCTGGAATTCGGGCGCAAGCATGCCCTCCATGGCTTGTTTGATCTCTTCGATGGCTTTGTAGATGATCGAGTAGAGGCGGATTTCGATTTCTTCCGTTTCGGCCAACTTGCGTGCATTCACGGACGGACGAACCTGGAAACCGATGATGATAGCGTTGGAGGCGGAAGCAAGAAGTACGTCTGATTCGGTGATCTGTCCGACAGACTTGTGAATGATATTGACTTGTACTTCAGATGTCGAAAGCTTCAACAACGAATCGGTAAGCGCTTCGATAGAACCATCCACGTCCCCTTTCACGATCACATTCAGTTCCTTGAAGTTTCCGATAGCCAAACGACGACCGATTTCATCGAGGGTGATGTGCTTATGGGTACGGATGCCCTGCTCGCGCTGGAGCTGCATACGCTTGTTGGAAATGTCTCGTGCTTCGCGTTCGTCCTCCATGACGTTGAAATGGTCGCCAGCCTGCGGCGCACCGGTCATACCGAGTACCTGTGCAGGCATGGAAGGACCTGCTTCTTTGATTCGGAAGCCACGCTCGTTGAAGAGCGCCTTGATACGACCACTGTGGCAGCCTGCCAATAGCACGTCGCCGACACACAGCGTACCGCCTTGTACAAGCACCGTCATTACGTAGCCGCGACCTTTATCAAGCGAGGATTCGATGACGGTTCCGTTTGCGCGTCGCTCAGGATTGGCTTTCAAATCCAGCATTTCGGCTTCAAGAAGTACTTTATCCAGCAACTGCTGGACATTCAAGCCTTTCTTGGCAGAGATTTCCTGGCACTGATATTTGCCACCCCAGTCTTCCACTAGAATGTTCATCTTGGCCAGCTGTTCTTTGATTCGCTCAGGCTGCGCATCCGGTTTGTCGATTTTATTGATGGCGAAGACCATCGGAACTCCGGCGGCTTGGGCGTGATTGATTGCCTCGATGGTTTGAGGCATTATACTGTCGTCCGCTGCAATTACGATGATGGCTACATCGGTCACCTTGGCTCCACGTGCACGCATGGCGGTGAACGCCTCGTGACCAGGAGTATCAAGGAAGGTGATGTGCTTGCCGTTTTCGAGTTCGACATTGTAAGCGCCGATGTGCTGGGTAATGCCTCCGGCCTCACCTGCAATCACGTTCGCTTTACGGATATAGTCGAGCAGACTTGTCTTTCCATGGTCGACGTGACCCATGACGGTCACGATCGGTGAGCGGCTGATGAGATCCTCTGGAAGGTCCTCTTCCGCTTTGATGGTCTCCTGTACGTCAGCCGAAACGAATTCGACGGTATAGCCGAATTCAGAAGCGACCACGGTAAGTGTTTCAGCGTCGAGGCGTTGGTTGATCGATACGAACATGCCCAACGACATGCACGTGGAAATGATTTCAGTAACCGATACGTCCATCATCTTGGCCAGTTCGTTGGCTGTAACGAATTCGGTCACCTTGATGACTTTCTTACCTGATTCTTCAGCGGCAAGTTGTTGTTTTTCTTCTGCCCGTTCATCGCGCTTCTGACGGCGCATCTTCGACGACTTCGATTTTCCTGCACCGCTCAAACGGGCAAGTGTCGCTTTGATTTTCTCCTGGATCTGCTTGTCGGTGAGCTCAGTGCGATCGGTAGAAGCGACTTCTTTTCTTCCGCGTCCACCAACTCCTGCTGCACCGGGACGACCATCTTGAGGAAGCGGTTGAGCGCCGGCCTTGCGGTCTGTGCGTTTACGCTTTTTCTTTTCATTCTTATCGACTCCGGTAGCGGAAGAGGCGACCGGCTTCTTACGAGACTCGGTCGGCAACTCGATCTTACCCAGTACGGTCGGGCCTGACAACTTGTTGAACTGGACACGGTGGATTTCCTTGTCTTCCGGAGCCTCGGGGGTTTCAACCACTGGCTTTTCAGGAACAGCAGGTGCTACGGGAGGAACAACCTCAGCAACCGGTGTTGTTTCTACCGGAGCTTCAGCTTCAGGAGCTTCTTCTGCTTTTTTCTTCCTGGTGGCTTTTTTCTTCTCGCCTTTCTCCTCTTCCGGAGCGATTTCGATTTTACCAAGCACCTTCGGGCCATCTACCTTTTCGGCTTTCGCCTTGATGACTTCTTCCTCTTTCTTAACCTTCTTGGCAGGAGCTTCGGTCTCGACCTTCTTCTTTTTCTTATCAGCACCCAGTACTTCGCCGACTGATACGTTCTTGATCAGGATTTCAGAGGTCTCTTCCTCTTTACGTGAGGCGGATTTCTTGGAGCTTTCAGCATCCACTACGACCTGACCTTCGCGTTTGAGCTTGGTCTGTGTGAGTTGCTGCGCTTCCTCCTTCAGGATCTTGTCGCCGAGGAATTCCTTTTGCAACAAGGCATAAGCGTCGCTGGGCAACTTGGTATTCGGGTTGCTTTCGATCTTGAAGCCTTTCTTGGAAAGGAAATCGACGATGTGGTCAAGCGACAGGTTGAATTCCTTGATCGCTTTACTGAGTCGGATGCTTTTTTCTGTTTCTGACATGTTTGGTCGTTGGCGGGATTTCATTTTCAGAAGCGCCTTCCCGCAAGGCGCTCCGGTCTCAGCCGGACATCGGCAGAGACAAGGGGAAAATCACCGGTCTCATTCGAACTCGGACTTCAGGATGCGGATGACCTCTTTGATGGTCTCCTCTTCCAGGTCGGTGCGGTTCACCAAGTCGTCGATTGGAAGCTCCAACACGCTCTTGGCTGTATCACATCCGATTGATTTGAGCTCGTCGATGATCCACGGCTCGATCTCGTCGGTGAATTCGTCGAGGTCGACATCTTCCGTGTCCTCATCCGATTCACGGTATACATCGATTTCATAACCGGATAGTCGTCCGGCAAGCTTGATATTGTGACCGCCCTTGCCGATGGCAAGAGACACCTGGTCGGGCTTTAGGAATACGGAAGCGCGTTTCTTCTCATCGTCCAATTTGATACTGGAGATCTTTGCCGGCGACAACGCGCGGGAAATGAACAGCATCGTATTGTTCGTGAAGTTGATCACGTCGATGTTCTCGTTGCGCAGCTCGCGGACGATACCGTGGATGCGCGATCCTTTCATACCGACGCATGCACCTACCGGATCGATACGGTCATCGTAACTCTCGACAGCCACCTTGGCGCGCTCGCCTGGTTCGCGGACGATTTTCTTGATAGTGATGAGTCCGTCGAACACTTCAGGAACTTCCATTTCGAATAGCTTCTCCAGGAAGAGTGGTGAGGTACGGGAAAGGATGATGCGTGGTGTGCCGTTCAGCATTTCTACGCGAAGGACCACAGCACGGACGGAGTCGCCCTTCTTGAAGAAGTCTGCAGGGATCTGCTCGACTTTCGGCAGGATGAGTTCGTTGCCCTCATCGTCCATGATGAGCATTTCTTTTTTCCAAACCTGATATACCTCGCCGGTCATGATTTCGCCGATGCGGTTCTTGTATTTCTGGAAAATGCCCTCTTTCTCGAGTTCCTGCACGCGGGCCATCAGGTTCTGACGTGCTGCCAGGACGGCGCGGCGGCCGAACTCGCTGAAGCGGACCTTTTCGGACACTTCCTCGCCCACTTCGAAGTCGGGCTCGATCTTGACCGCTTCCGAATACTCGATCTGGGTGTTGGGATCCTCTACTTGTCCGTCATCCACGATGAGTCGATTGCGGAAAGCTTCCAAGTCGCCTTTATCCGTGTTGATCACGATATCGAAGTTGTCGGCCGAGCCGTACTTCTTCTTGATCATGTTCTTGAACACATCCTCCAGGATGCTCATCATGCTGGCGCGATCGATGTTCTTCAGGTCTTTGAACTCTGAGAACGCATCGACCAGTTCGGTGTGTTCGGTACGGGTCACTGTCTTTTTCATGTCATTGGGTGATTTTATCGAAAGAGAATAGTACGCGGGTTTCTTTGATCGCGGTGAATGGCAGGCGTAACTCCTGCATGCTCACCAGTTTTTTCTTGCCTTCCTTGCGGATGACTTCTTCTTCCAGCACGATGCCGGATTCATCCGCTCCAGCCAACCGGCCTGTCCGTTTCAGACCATCGAACGTGATGACACTCACACGTTGGCCGGTCCGCTTGTGGTATTGCTGCAACACCAGTAACGGTTCTTCCATGCCGGGGGAGGTCACTTCCAATTCGTGGCTTTCAAAGACATTGGTTTCTTCCAACTGCTCCTGCAAGTAACGGCTTACCGCCACGCAGAACTCCAGTGCCAGATTCTTGGGATGGTCCAGTGCAACGGTGATTTTGGCCGGAGTTACCTTGATATCAACAAGATACACATCCGTGCCCTCGATTTTCGAGTTGACCAGTTGGGCAATTTGCTGTTGCAGATTCATTGGCAATAAAAAAGGGGACTGCCGTCCCCTCTATTACATTCTTTTATCGTTGCAAAGATACGCAGTCGCTTGAATTCCCCAAGTGTAGCCGAGAATAAAGTCCCGGGAAAAAGCTCCAAACCCTCAAATAGGTGAGATTTGGCAGATAGCCTGTATCAGCTGACGGTGCTTCCAGGATGGATACTGTCCGTTGGAGCAAGGAAAACCAGTCTGCCTTCGCTGTTTTCGGCCATCAGGATCATCCCTTGGGATTCAATGCCTTTGATTTTTCTGGGTTCCAGGTTCGCCAACAGGGTGACCTGCTGACCGATGATTTTTTCAGGCTCGAAATGAGCTGCAATGCCGGACACCACGGTTCGCTTGTCGATGCCGGTATCAACGGTCAGTTTGAGCAGCTTATCCGTTTTTGGAACCCGTTCAGCTTCCAGGATGGTTCCGATGCGGATGTCCATCTTTTGGAAATCGTCAAAAGTGGTAGGAGCTTTCATGGGTGCAAGCGTTGAGGTAGTAAGTTGAGCTGCGGTATTGGAAGACTTGATCGTTTGCAGGCGAAGCACCTGAGCCTCGATGGCCGGATCTTCGATTTTTTCAAAGAGCAACGCAGCTTCTCCCAACAAATGGCCTTCTTTGAGAATCGGCTCTTCAATGGGACGTTCCCAAGCGGCTGCACCGACCGCCAACATGCTCGATAATTTCGCCGAGGTGAAAGGGAGGAAAGGCTGCATCAGGGTGGCCAATCGTGCAGTGATCTCCAGCGAAACAGAGAGGATAGTGGCGACCCGTTCAGGGTCAGTGGCCTGTAGCTTCCAAGGTTCGGTATCGGCCAGGTACTTATTGCCGGCGCGTGCTACGTCCATCAATTCGGACAGTGCGTCACGGAATCGGAAGTTGCGGATCGCAGCGCCGATTTTTTCCGGAGCACTCTTGAGTACCTCGAGGCACTGCTCATCGATCGGCTCCAGTTTGCCGCGAGCGGGAACTTTTCCGTCGTAGTATTTCTTGGTCAGCACCAGTGTCCGGTTCACGAAATTACCCAGGATGGCAACCAGTTCATTGTTGTTCCTGGCTTGAAAATCCTTCCAGGTGAAATCATTGTCCTTCGACTCCGGTGCAGTGGAGCATAGCACATAGCGCAATACGTCTTCTTTTCCCGGGAAATCAATCAGGTATTCGTGCAGCCACACCGCCCAGTTGCGGGAGGTGGAAATCTTATCGCCTTCCAGGTTGAGGAATTCATTGGCAGGAACGGATTGCGGCAGGACGAATCCGCCGTGCGCCTTCAACATGGCTGGAAAGATGATGCAGTGGAAAACGATGTTGTCTTTGCCGATGAAGTGGACCAATCGGGTTTCTTCGCTTTTCCAATACCGTTCCCAACCCTCCGCTTCGCCTCGTTGCTCGAACAGGGCTTTGGTAGCAGAGATATAACCGATAGGTGCATCGAACCAGACATATAGGACTTTTCCTTCCGCACCTTTGACTGGAACCGGCACGCCCCAGTCCAAGTCGCGCGTGACAGCTCGTGGTTGCAGTCCCTGGTCGATCCAGGATTTGCATTGCCCGAATACGTTCGGCTTCCAACGGTCGCGCTTTTCAAGGATCCATTTTTCCAACCATTCTTTCTGGTAACGGTCGAGTGGCAGGTACCAATGTTTGGTCGATCGCAGCACCGGCGGCTTGCCGCTGAGTTGAGAGTGAGGATCGATCAACTCACGCGGCGAAAGGCTTTTACCGCACTTCTCGCATTGGTCTCCATAAGCTCCCGGCTGCTTGCAGTTCGGACAGGTGCCGGTGATATAGCGATCGGCCAGGAACAAGCCGGCTTCTTCATCATAATATTGCTCGCTGCTTTCCTCCGTGAACTCACCCTTCTCGTACATCGTCTTGAAAAAGTCGGAAGCGGTTTTATGGTGAATGGGGTCGGATGTGCGGTGGTAGATATCGAAAGAGACACCGAAGTCGGAAAAACTCTTCTTGATGATCGCGTGGTACTTGTCGACCGCCTGCTGCGGCGTAATGCCTTCCTTGCGAGCACGCAAGGTGATGGGAACGCCGTGTTCATCCGATCCACAAATGAAAACGACTTCTTCACCTATGGCACGCAAGTAGCGGACGTAGATATCGGAGGGAAGGTAAGCGCCAGCCAAATGCCCGATGTGAACGGGTCCGTTGGCATAAGGCAGGGCTGCGGTGACGAGGTGGCGGGACATGTTGTTGGAACGGGTTTCCGGTATCCTTGATTTCAAGAGCGGGGTTGTGAAAGCCTGCTTGTTGACATCTCCGATCGGTTTCCGCTTTTACTGGTTGTCCATACGTCCCTGAAAGGGGATTTTTGGAGCGCCAAAGGTAACAATTATGGTCCGACCTTCTTTCCTCCAGCCCGGCGACACGGTAGCCCTGGTCGCTTCCGCCCGAAAAGTATCGCGGCTGGAGATGAAACCAGCTATCGATTTGCTTCAGTCATGGGGCCTGCAGGTGCAAACCGGCAAGCATCTGTACAAAGACGACAGGCAGTTTGCAGGTACGGACGAGGAGCGTACCGCCGACTTGCAGAAGGCGTTGAACAGCAAGACGTGCAAGGCGATATTGTTTGCCCGAGGAGGTTACGGGACGGTCAGAATCATCGATCGGCTCGATTGGAAACGTTTCGTGAAGGAGCCCAAATGGCTCATCGGATTCAGTGACCTGACCGTTCTGCACAGCCAC
>JBJTRB010000066.1:0-21354 GCA_046075925.1 Bacteroidota bacterium
GTTGGCTGTGCCGACGGTCAGTGTGACAGAGCCCCCCTGACAGAACGTAGTCGGGCCGCTTGCTGTAATGGTAGTAGAGGATGGTGCCGCCACCGTAACGCTGGTGGTTTGGCTACAACCGGATGCATCTGTAACGGTCACCACATATGTGCCAGCTGCCAATCCTGTGGCTGTGCTTGTTGTTTGCACCGGAGTCGTATTCCAAGAATAGGAGATCGGAGTTTGACCTGCGCTGATAGTAACACTGGCTGTACCATCCAGTGAACCGGTGCACGATTCTCCGGTTGAGGAGGTTGAACCGATAGACAACGTGCTGAGTAATGCATCTGCAGGTGTCAGGCTGACAACCGACCTGCGGGTGATGGTTGTTGTATTTGCTGTTACTGACCAGATACCGTCGGCATCGGTTGCGGCATTGAAAAGCGTATTGTCCGCGTTACGCACTTCGATACGACGAATACCGTTGGAATTATTAGCCCCGATAGGAATCAGTGCCGCATAATTACCGACAGACGAAGCAGAGGACTGTAAGTAAATGTCGTTGACGAGCGTAGGCAATTCGGTCTGAGAAGTCGTATTCGGAGCGATCATTGTCCGTGATTGGTAAACAGAAATCGGATCGCCCGTTCCGGCTGTATTATCATACAACAGTATGTATTTGCCTCCGACACAGGATGTAGAGGTTCCCGTCAAGAACGCACCATCATCGGTGGTGGCGGGGGTTTGGGCAGTCGTTCCGATGTCGAGTGCCGTCATCAACTTGGTTCCGATGAAATTCGGCTCGGTAGGCATGGTGCCCCCGGTAGACACATAGCCTATGCGCAGGTTGTGGTTGAAGCCTGCTGCGAATCGGCTGTTGGTAGAGTTCGCCGTGGGTTGAATGTATACCCAGAATGGTCCGGAGCTGCCTGATGCGTCTGTAGTGAATGCGCCGACAATCGATGATGCCAGCCAACCTGCAGCCGTCCAGACGTTGCCTGAACCATAAGATGTCGATGCGGTAGTGTCGGTTCCTACTCCGGCCTTCAAATCATACGAGGTGTTCGGTAGGAGATTATCGATCTTAAGACAAGCTGCAAACGGGACGCGGGCATTGTGTGCCGCAGCTGCCGTCTTTGCAGCAATATACTTGGGAACCACCAGTTCGGTGAAAGTAGGAAGCAAGGTGATGACGATGTCGGAAGAGTACGCCGAAGAAAGGCCGGTTGCCGACGCTTCCAACACATACGTTCCTGGAGCGCTGAAAGAGACATTGCTGAATGTCGCTGTTCCTGCTACGCACGTAGCCGTGAGGGTTCCCACAACGTTGCCCGGTCCGCTGTACTTGGTCAGCGTGATGGTTCCATTGTAATTGACGTCTGTGGTGAAATCGTTTCTCTTTGCCTCCACTGAAATGGCCGATGTGGGCGTGTTTACTATGCCGGAGGTCGGGGTGGTCAGAAAACTTAGTCCGGTAGCGACACCCAACACATTGAACGGATTGCTGACAGCAAAGGCTAGCGTTTCTCCGGATGTAGCATCTGCTTGTAATTGCACGCCGAGATCTTCGGTTGAATAAATCACTCCGGTAATGGTCACACTGTTACTTCCGGGCGCGATGACGCCCGAAGTCGTTCCGGAAAGCGTTCCCGATCCGTACGAAACACTCAAGGAAACCGTGGTTGCAACACTCACGGTCTGAGGACTACCCGCGCTGTCCTGCGCCTGCACGACAACAGAAAAAGGCTGTCCTGCGACTGGATCTGCACCTGCATTCACGGACACGACCATCAACTTGGTGGCAGCGGAAGGAGCAGCTGTGGTTTGACTGACCGGATTATCCAGTGCAGTGGATGTATTGTATTTCGAGGAGGCCCCGAATCCATTGTAGCCGAATACGCGGAAGTAATACGCTGTTCCGGCGGTGAGCCCGTCTACATGTACGACATTCCCATTTCCATTGAACACGACTTGCTCTCCGGAACCGGAATAAACGGAGTTAGCTGTATACGATTGTCCATCGATCGGATTCGTGAAGGAGTTCGTGGTGTTCATCACAACCATCCTTGCCGAACCATCGCCGCTCAACCAATTCACATCCATGGACGTGGTGAGCACATTCATAAAGAACAAAGAAGAGTCCTGTGCCAACGGTGTAGTGGGTCCTGCAGCAGAAAAAGAGAAGTCGTCGATGGCTATGCCATCGTCGTTGCCAGAATCGTTGTTGTCGGTCCAACGAATTACCAGCGTTTCGCCTGGCAGCCAATTCGCATTAAGCGTGATGGTGCCGTTCACTGCCACTTGATTGGCCGCTTGTGTACCGTCCAGATTGATGGGAGATCCACCGCTGATGGGATTTTGGAAGCCGAGTGAATACTCCGTCGAGAAAACACCGGATGAGATGTTCTGCGAACCGATTGCATAAGAGAACAGCAGGCTGTTCGGGAATCCGCTACCGCCATTGCGCCATTGTTGACCGGTATAAGAAACAGTAATGGTGGTGAGTGGACCGCCGGTGTTATTCACCATGACGGCACCGAAAGAAGGAACGGCGGAACCCGTTGCGAGTGATCCTAAAGCGCGATTGGCTGAGCCGGTCGCACCATAACTCTTGGCGCCTCCGCTCGTTAAGCTGCCATTGTCTATTCCGAAAACAACGTCGGTGCTTGTTCCTCCGATCAGTGTATGCTGCCATCCGGTGAGGGACGTGGCATTGACTGCAGGGGTGGAGAGGTAATACGGTCCCAAGCCGAAGCCCGTCATGCCGGTTGAACCCGTGCTTGGCAGTCCGTTGAAGTCCTGAGTATAGGTTCCTCCATTGTAAAGGATGTTCGATGGCGTTGTGAACGTCAGACTACCTGAAGTGGATGTGCGGTAGTTGGTCAGCGAGCCGCTACCATTGTATTCAAACGCTTTCACATAGTATGTAGTGCCTGCGCTGAGTCCCGATAAAACTACGGGGGTTGCTGCGGCTCCGTTGTAGATAAGCAGATCGCTTCCGCCCAGACTGACCGCAGATGAAAGATTTCCCGTGGCAACACCATACGTCGTACCGTCTGTTGGAACGAATGTGGTTGCCGATGTGCTGATCACGAACAAACGGTTAGCGCCGTTCCCGCTGGCAACACCTATCACACAGGTGTCCGTTTTCATGCGTGAAAGAGAAAGTGTCGCTGCTGTTGTCGGCTCGCTTGCTAACGTGGAAGTGTTCGCTGTTCCCGCTCCCACCACCTGATAATTCGCCGTGGCACCAGAGCCGTTGTACTCATACACAGTGAAATGATAGGTGGTTAGGGCGGAGAGGTTCGTCACGGTTACCGTATTGCCTGTTCCGTCATACACGATCTTGTCTCCCGAGCCTTGATCAAGCGCGCTGGTGAAACTCGCATTGACACCGGTAACTGCTGCTCCATCAACAGGACTGTAGCCTACTGGGGAGCCTTGACGGATGAGGATGATCCTGGAAGACCCGTTACCACCGGAAGTGTTGACAACAATGCTGTTTCCGGTGATTGTTCCGAAAGCGATAGCGGACGGTACAGTCGGCTCCGAAGCAAGAGCAAATCCGGTTACGGCCACTGCTACAGCCGAAGCCCCACTGGAAGTGTGGTCGATATTTCCGGTATATGTACCACTTGCTAAAGGAGCGAAACGGATGTCGATGGTGGTGGGAGAAATGCTACCTGTCGGCGGATCGATCACATTTATAAGAGAGCCCATGCTTTGATGGACGTCGCACATGTAATAAATTGTGGATGGAGTGTTTGCGTCGGGTGTGAAAAATGTAGAGTCTCCGTATTGAATCACGCCATTATTTATGACGTCTCCGGTATTGGCCGCACCGCCGACTGTGCTGTTTGTTATAATGAAGGGGTGGCCCAGAGTTGAAGAGCAACATGTTCCCTGTCCGTCGAAATAGAATTTATAGGTTATACCACGCACCATTGTCAAAACTGGTCCTTGAACACCATTCAACACGTAACCATTTGGAGAGCCTGTTCCGAAGTAAGGATGGGTGGCGTCCTTGGGAGCGACTTCAACGGTGAATACAGAAGGGTACGTGATATAGCTTAGTGTTATTGGAGAACTAGAAAAGGGAGCCGATCCGGTCCTGATTTCAAATCCGGATGGCGCATTGATTGTGATGTCGTCGGAAAGATTACTGCCAGACACAGTATAGGATTGAGTAGCAGAAGGTGAGCCGGCTATTGTCGTGAATGAGGTCAAAGAAGATGAAACAGAAATCAACGGGTTTAGCGAATTATTGATGCTGAAACTTTGAGCAGAAGATGTTCCTCCACCCGGAGCAGGATTAATGACGGTAACGTTGGCCGTTCCTGCAGATGCAATATCAGCCGAACCGATGGCTGCGGTCAACGTAGTGCTGTTCACATAGGTGGTTGTTCGCGCACTGCCATTCCAGTTGATGACAGAAGCAGGATAGAAACCCGAACCCGTCACTGTGAGCGTGAAGGATGATCCGCCGGCAATCGCCGAAGTAGGATTTAATGAAGAGGAAACGGGAACAGGGTAATCCAATACCACGCTGTTCGGGTTATTCGTTGCGGTGGAGGTGTTGTACAGTAAACCGGTTGAGGTATACTCGTATGCACGGAAATAATAGGTTTGTCCGGGAGACAGATTAGAAACCGTGGCGGAATTGGTGTTGCCAACCGAAACGACTTGTTCGCCAGAACCTCCATAGGTTGCATTGGCTGTATAGGATTGTCCGGTGGTGGGATTGGTGAATGTACTGCTGGTGTTGATTTTAACCAATCGTCCGTCGCCGTTACCGCTTGTCCAGGATGCTGTTACCTGACTACTGGTCGGTGCTGAAAAGGAAATGGAGGAAGCTTGGGTAGAGGGTGCAGAAGCAGAGAGGGGAACCACTGAAGCCCATGACGTGCCGACCCGGATGGCATCGACAACGGTTTGAACAGACGTGGTCGCGGATCCTTGGCGAAGACCGACAGCTGAAATAGCATCCGTACCGTTGGTAGTGGTATTCGCCACCTCGGCGGTCCCTGCCAGCGCCTCGGTGGTAGGCATGCCCGTCAAGACCCACATGGAAACCGGGTCGGCGGTAGTGCCTGTAACGATCGTGTATTTAAGCACCACAAGGTATGTCGTGTTCCTGGAAAAATTGGTGGTGCCGTAGGTTGCGGTGCTGGTGTTACTTAAACCGAAGTTGACATTGCCACTGACGATGCGAGCAAAAACACGGGCAGAAAAAGCTGTCCAAGCGGCTCCGCCCGGACTACCCAGGTGGAAAAAGTAGTCGCCGGTCCTCGATGTGTTTGCGTCGGTAATGTTGACAAGGAACGAAGCGTAAACAGTCTGACCGTTGGTGCTCTGACTCGAGAAGGTGTTGTTGTCATCTTCGCCGCTGAGGTTGCTTATCAACACAGCATTGCCCACTCCGCTTCCAGAGTGTCCATTGTAAGTCAAGCCCGTTGTGGTGGATAGCGCATTTGTTCCGCCTCCGCTGTGTGCTGTCCAGCCGTTGGATGTCAATGCACCGCTGAAATTGAAGTCCTGCGAATAAATCTGTGCCTTTGATTGGACACAAAAGAACAGCGCAAAGACAAAGAATGTCGATTTCAAGTAGGCGTGTTTCATGATGGTTATGTTGTGTTTGTTGATGGCGGTTTGACGGCAATAAACTTATACAACCCTTTACTGTCGAGGGTTATGGCAATGTTATTTCAACGCAGGCGGATACCTGCGATATAACCTATAAAAATAAGGACAAGACAGTGGTTTGTAAAACCAAGATCACTCTTTCACCAAGCGCAGGCGGTCGTTCACATAATTTCCGTCGATCGAAACGGTATAAATTCCGTTAGAAAGACCGGAAAGGTCGATCGGGATGCGATTCTGCGAAGCGGGCAAAACGGTGCTTTGATAAACCAAGGCCCCCCTCGAATCGGTCACGCGCAGGGTAAGTGTGCCTGGAATATCAGCATCAATGAATACGGTGGTTTCACTACGCGCAGGATTCGGAGCGACCAAGAGGCTCTTTCCTTTTGTGCGGGTACGATCCACCGCTACGATTTCGCTGTGGCTGAATTTTCCATCGTAGTCCGTTTGACGAAGACGGTAGTAGGATATGCCCGTCAACGGCTGCTGGTCGATCCATTCGTATCGGTGCTCCATGCTGCTGGTGCCTGCGCCTGCAACTGTACCGATGTCGTTGAAGTGGATACCATCGTCACTGCGCTCGATATCGAAATGGTCGTTGTTGGTCTCTGTGGCAGTAACCCAATCAACTAACACATCATCGCCATAGGGCTTTGCAGAAAAACGCAGCAGCTCTACTGGTAAGGGAACGTTATACAGCGGCGACTGAATGGCGGACAGAGTCCAGTTGGTATTGTAGTTCTGGAACGTATCCACTTTTACAGAATAAGTGGGATATCCGGCCGTGCCGGTGTTGCCCAGTTGTGGCAACTCCCATGTGGATTGAGGCGCGTTCCAATACTGGGCGCGCATATCCGAAGGTGTTGTCACAGAATCGGGAAGCTCCGTCTGGTCGTAGGTGAAAACGACAGTCGAGGGTGCCGGAGTAGTAACTCCTACATACCAGTAGCGGTCAACGGTCCACAACCGGTTGTCTGGCGTGTTGTTGCTGGAATACAACGACAACAAGTTGGTAATTGGAACAGGGGTGGTGGGCCAAGGTAAATTGATGGAAGGTGTTCCATAGGTCGAAACCGAAAGTTGTCCTATGTCGGTGGGATTGTTCTTGATATAATAGAACGGCAATGTGTCCGACAAACTATTCTGCCCAAAAGGAATGATGTATGTGCCGGTACTGCTGCCGATATTCCAGTTGACACGGGATGTATTGCTGGGAAATTCGGAAACCAGATATCGAAGTATGCCGGCGTTGCCCTGTATTTTAATGGCGGTAGGCAGGCTGTTTGTCAGCGTTAGTGTTTTACCATTCAGGCGAATCACACCGACACCATTGGTGGATTGTCCGACCTCTCCGAGCGATAAGACGTTCGTTACTGTGACGTTGTCCCTGAGTTCGACAAGGTTGTTCACTCCTGTTTTGGCTACCCACAGATTATAGAAATTCTCTCCTCCCGGACAGGTGATAAGCTGAATCGCCGTACTGCCTGTATAGCTGGTGAACTTCACGGAGCGGAGCGGATTGGTGGATTCAGCAAAACCGGATTGGTTGTAATTGGACCAACTGCCTCCGATTCGAATATCAGGGCCGCTGGTATTCTGGTCCAATACTGCGCTTCCGCCGGTGATGGTGATGTCGCCGCGGGCAATCATGGTTCCTGGTCGGATGGTCTTGGTACCGGATCCGGAAATCACCAGGTGCCAGTAATAGTTTTGGAACGTCACGCTGGATACGAAGTCGCTCTGTTGCAACACGGACTGATTGCCGGCAAACGAATACTCGACCGTGCTACCTGTCTCGAAATTATAGCGGTTGTTGGTGGTGCTCCAGTTGGCCGTTCCCGCAGGAAATCCTTGTGCTCCGGTGAGCTCCAACTTACCTCCGTTTTTCACAGTAAAATTCATGAAGCCGGCGGCTGTACCCGCAGGGCTGTACACCGAACCGACTTTCATTACACCGCCGTTGTTGACGATGAAGTTGCAAGAGTTTCCGACGGTAGCGTATCCGGTGACCGGTCCGATGTTGGCGGCAGAAAGTGTGAGGGTTGTTCCTGAAATGGCGGTGATCATCGCTCCTGAAGCGATGTTGGTACCCGAAATCGATTGCCCTACATACAATCCGGCAGAGCTGCTTACGGTAATGTTGGTGGATCCTGTTCCACCCGAAATGGACGGCGCTGAGGCGGGAAGAATGGATAACGCGCCACTGACCGCAGCGGTATTGGCAACAGAAAGAGTAACCGTAGTGCCGACGATTGCTGTGATGGTCGCATTGGCTCCGATACCCGTGCCCGATATGCGCTGGCCAACTACAAGTCCAACGGTCTGTGATACAGTAATCGTAGTTGCTCCGGCCGCACCTGTTCCTGTCGTATAAGCGATGTTGGTCGGATTGTTGGATGCCGCGAATAACACGCCGGGCACGATCAGGGTGCCGTTCACGGTAATGGTTCCACCAGCATCGGCGGCACCCGTGCCCGAAACCCCATCGATGGTCAGGTTGCCCGGTAAACCAGGGCTGCCTTCACAATAAAGTATATAAGGGTAGTTGACAGTAACGTTGAAGCGGCTTGAAGCGCTCGTGTTGTTGTAAAGCTGTGTGAAAGAAGCTGAGTTCCACCTCAAGGTTACATCCATGGCGATTACCAAATCGGTAATCACGTTGGTGGTGGCGCTTTTTCTGATACGGCAGGAAACGAACTGGCCGACGCCACTAATGGTGGTGTTGACCGCCTCCATGTTGAACGCTAAGCCATCCGAGTTGAGACCGTCACCGATCTGGCCGTTACAGATGATATTTGAACCGAAAATGTTCAGGTAAACGTTCGTGGTTGCCTGTCCGGAGTACAACTTGCCCGTGGGATCAACGGTGATGTTCGCCACGTTGTATGGACCAGGTGTTGGAACTGTGACGATATGTCCCGTTACTATCTGAACGTTGGCCGTGTTGGCATTCGGATACGTTGTCGCCGCCCATGTGGTCCCGTTCCACTTTTCCCAAATCGCCGAGTTGGTCCAAGCCCCGCTTGAAATGGTGCGGTAGTCATTAATCGTTTGAGAAGATGCTGAGAATGCAGCCAACAACATGCTGAGCATGACGAAGGCCGAGAAAAAAGCCTGTTTGGTTGATTGGTTCTTCAACACGTGGTTAACCCGGAAGGGCCTCATTTTCAGACTACAAAAGTACGGCAAGACGGGGCGATATGTCAATCCATTTATGCGTTATTAAACCATTAAATCGACGAAAAAGATCGCGGGTGAAGATGGTTTTAAACCGCTGAAAAACAACGGTTTGTATGGCGGACAGGGGTTTTGAACCGCCAACGGGGTAAAAAACAGGGTTAATCCTCCGGCACAAGCACGTCGAAATCCGTCAAACTGCCTCGGTTGGCCTGTCGCCAGGAAGGGGATTCAAAATCCGCTTTCACCACCGTGCAGGGTGCCATTTCAAGGGTTGTTTCGCCAGTCAGTTCGCGTGCAAGAGCACTGATCGCCCAGTTGTGACCGACCAGCCAGATAGTTGTCTGTTCGTCCAACGACTCGTGTAACACATCCAAATAGTCCTCCAGCGACGACTCGTACAATCGGCGATCCAACAGATAAACGCTTTCAGGCGATGCGGCCGACTGCCTCATCAATGCAGCAGTGGTGGCCGTTCTGGACGCGGGACTACAAATCACAACCACTGGGGGCTGCGCAATCAATGCGAGCCTCTCCCCCATTGCTCGTGCCTGCTGCTCGCCTTTGTTGCTGAGTTGACGGTGCTCGTCTGGCGACCCGGGCGGAGTGTGTGCGTGACGGATCAGGAAGAGTGTTCGTTTCATGTCATAGTTGCTTTACTGAAAATGCCAGAACATGGGAACCATGACCACAATGATGAACATGAGCAACAACGTGAGCAGAAAGCCGGTCTTGAAGTAGTCGAAGAAACGATAGCGTCCGGGCCCGTACACCATGAGACACGACGGCTCAAACGGCGTCACCAGCGAAACAGAAGCAGACAACATCACCGCCACGGCGAATGGATGAGGATCAACGTGTAATTTTTGTGCGGCCTGAATGGCCACCGGCAACACCACCAACGCTGCGGCAGCGTTCGACATCGGTTGAGTGAGAAACACGGTCAGTATGATGAAGCTGGCCATCACGGCTTGCAGTCCATGCGCACTGGTAATATCCAACAATCTATCCGACAACCAGCTCGCAGCACCGGTATTGGTCATCGCCGTTCCCATGGCACTCATCGCCGCGATCAGCACAAGCAAACGGAAGTCGATCGACTCATACGCTTTGTCAAGCGTAACACATCTCAACAGCACCATTGCAAGCGCCGCAACCAAAAACGCAACAGACGTGGGCATCCATCCGGCAATGGAACAGGCGATGGCGGCAGCAAACGTCAGCAACGTCCAGTTCCCTTTCTTACGACGGAACAACAGTGGCTTGAAATCATCCAGGATGTTCAAGTCGCGACTGCGTTTGTAGTGACTGATCCGATCGATCGGCCCCTGTACCAACAACACGTCACCGACGCGCAATGGCGTTCTCCCTATTTTCTCCTGTATGGATTGTCCGCGTCGGTTGATGGCGATCACCACTACTCCATACTCGTGTCGAAAGCGGGACTGTTGTAGCGTGCTGTTCACGAAGCCGCTTTGTGGTGTGACCAACACTTCCGCCAAACGAATGTTATCGCCTTGCAAATCTTTACCAAGAAACCCATCCGAGCGCATCTCTATTCCCGCGGTTTCCTTGACATCCATCAGCGTATTCACGTTTCCCTCCACAAGAAGAATATCCCTGGCGTGTAAAAGGCTGTCCGGCTCCGGAATGAAATTATCCGAACCGCGGATCACATTCAGTATCCTGAAACCCATGGCACCCAGCCGGGAAGATCCGACGCGTTGTCCGACCAGCGGCGAGCCGGGCAATACGACGATCTCGCTCACATATTCGCGCAGGCCGAATTCCTCGACGAAGGATTCGTTCGGATGATCCGGCAACAGTTTTTTTCCAATGGTCAGCATGTAAAGCAAGCCGACAAAAAACAGCACTGTGCCGACAGGAAGCATGTCGAACATGCCGATGCCGCCGTATCCACTCCGCTCCAGATAACCGCTCACAGCAATGTTGGTCGATGTTCCGATCAACGTGCAGGTGCCGCCGAGTATGGAGGCATAGGCGACAGGCATGAGCAATTTGGATGCGCTGATTTTCATTTTGCGCGCAACCGACTGCACCGGCGCGAGGTAGATGGCCGTAACGGTGGTGTTATTCAAAAATGCAGAGGTGAATCCCACGGCCGACATGATCAGCGTGATCAGCCAACCCGGACGTAGTCGCGCCTGCTTCAACAAGCGAGAGCCCACCAAATCGAGTACGCCTGTTTGCTGAAGCGCACCGCTGATGACAAACAAAGAGGCAAGCGTCCAGACAAAACCGTTGCTGAATCCGGCGAACGCTTCTTCCGGGGTGAGTATGCCTGATACCAACAGCACCACCAACATGCCGATGCTGATCAGCTCGATCGGTAGTCGTCCGACCGAAAACAACACCAGCGCCACAACCAACAAACCAAACACCAGAGCTATCTGCATGACCCTTGAACGACTGGTTGAAATGATAAATCAACCATATAGGGTCAAGTTAGCGACAATACGACCCGATAACGCGTTGCGTTCAACGCAATTTCAACAACAAGAAAAGAGAGCCGCTCAAAATGATCACCCAGAGCAAAACAGCGTGGAGCAGCGGACGGTGTCCCACTTGGCGGATGGCGTCACGCGAGATGGCTGTTCCGATCAGGAAGAGCGTCAGCACGAATCCGGTCTTGGCATATTTAACCAGAAAAGCGGAAGTGGACGGAGGGAAAGGAAGAAATGTTGCTACAGAGGAGGCGACAAGAAAAAACAGAATGAACCATGGAAATGAAAAGCCGGCTTCTTTTGATTTGAATAAGAACGAGGTTAATACCGTCATGGGGATGATCCATAGCGCACGCGCCAGCTTCACCGTGGTCGCAGTCATCAACGCCTCATCACCAAAGTGTGAGGCCGCTCCTACAACCGAACTGGTATCGTGAATCGCTACCGCCGCCCACAAGCCAAAGGTGTGTTGGTCGAGCGACAACAGGCGTCCGACAGGAGGAAATACCAGCAGGGCTACCGCGTTCAATAAGAATACGATTCCGATAGAAACAGAAACTTGTTTTTCATCGGCCCTCAAGGACTGGCTGACAGCCGCAATCGCGCTGCCTCCGCAAATGGCGGTGCCGACACTGATCAGGTAGGAGATCTTCGAGTCGATTCGTAACCATTTTCCAAGCAACCATCCTAGCGACATGGCAATTACCAGCGACAGGAGGGTGAAGGTGAATCCATCTGCTCCTGCTGCGACGACCTTGTGAAGATCCATGCCGAACCCCAAACCGACAATGGACGCTTGCAGAAGATATTTGGTCACCGTTTTTGTCCTGCGGGGGAAGGGCTGCCCGAATGAAAGCCCAATGGCAAGTCCCGCTATCAACGATATCCCTGGAGAAAGGCCCGCTAAGACGATGACTGCTGGCACAGAAAAAAAAGCAACGACACGAATAATGTGCATGTGGAGGGAACCTCAGGGAGAAAGTGGTTCGTTCGGGTCAAAGATAGGTCAAGCCGCGGGCAGGAACGTTGAATCGGTTGATCAAAACAGTGGAAAAAGCAGGGATTCCGCCCTGAATTTTATCAATCTCTTTTTTAGGTGTACACACCCATTTTGTTGGGGGTCTCCACTTACGTAAATTTAATCTTCTTTAAAAAAACGAGTTCTTGATTAGAATAAGTAGTGGTCTACCGGATTTGAAACGGGAGGGTCGGGGAGGAATGGCAAAATGAATAACGAAAAGAGGGGCTCCGGAGAGACCAGCGACCTGGTTCGATTGGAGCGATTGCTTGCGGCGTTGGAGTTGACCAATACGTTTGTGGTCGACCAGGACCGGGATTTGCGTTTTATCCGGGTGTATAATCCTATGTATGGATATACCGACGAGGCTTTTGTAGGAAAGTCCGACGAAGATTTCATCTCTGCGGACTATGCGCGAAAAATCGCTCCGGTTAAACGACGGGTACTTAAAACCGGCAAGCCGGAACAGGTCGACTTTTCCGCTGAAGTGGCGGGCGAACTTCGACACTTCGTCCTTCGGATTTCACAATTGAAAAATGATAAAGGAGAAGTCGAGGGGGTCACCGTCGTGGGAAGCGATGTGTCAGAGATGAAAAAAAGCGATGGGCATCGAACCAAAATGATGCTTCAGCTGGAACAGATGCAACGCTACGAATCGATGGCGGTCATGGCCGAAGGAATATCACACGACTTCAACAATCTATTGAGCGGTATTTTCGGGTATATCGACCTGGCTCACGATAGCACGATCAATCCAAAGACAAGACAGTATATCGGCAAGGCGCTCACAACGATCGATCGCGCACGTGCATTGACAAAAGACCTGGTCACCTACGCCAAAGGGGGTGCGCCACAGAAACGGTTGGGCGAAATCTCCATATGGCTTCGGGATCAGGCCTTATCCGTATTGGAGGGCCGCGCCGTCCGCTTAAAATTCAGTATCGAAGAAAACTTGCCCTTGGTTGCCTATGATGAACAACAAATCGGACGGGTCATCGAGGTACTGGCTACCAACGCCTACCAGGCAGCAACAGAGGCGGGTCGCGCGGTAGAATTAACCATCTCTGCAGAGGTACTGATGATCGAGGCGCAAGCAGTCGATGGGCTTGGCCCGGGGGCGTACGTGTGCATCAAGGTAGCTGATAACGGCCCGGGGATATCCTCTGAACTCCAGGACAAAATCTTTGAGCCCTACTTCAGCACCAAGGGGCAAGGACGCGGGCTTGGGCTGGCCACATCCAACTCCATTCTACAACATCACAACGGTGCGCTGGAGCTGACTTCTTCCACGGATAAAGGAAGCATATTCTCGGTTTATCTCCCCGCCGAGGCGTATTCCGAACAGCGTTTATCGGGTAAGAACAAGAGGGGCAAAGCTCGTGCTGGACATGTCTTGTTGATGGATGACGATGAATTCATTCTGGATGCTTTTTCGGATGTGTTGATCAGTCTCGGATACAGTGTGAGCGCCGCCAAAAACGGCAACGATGCGTTATCGCTCGTCCGCTCAGACCCTTCAGGATTTTCTGCCATCATTCTTGACCTTCATGTTGAAACGGGAGGGGGCGCAAAAGATGTGATTTCGGAATTGCGTACGCTTGTGGGCGACCTGCCTGTTTTCGTAGCCAGCGGCTCCGTTGATGATGAAGCGATGCTTTACTATGAGCGTTACGGGTTTACCGATCGCATCGACAAGCCGTATAAGCGCAAAGAGCTGGCCTCGCTGCTTCGAAATCACATTGGTCGCTGATAAGAACTTTACCGGCAATCGTTTGTTTGCTGGTTCATGGGAAACTATCTGGTCATAGGCGGCACCTCCGGAATCGGAGCCGCTGTGGTAAAAAAACTATCTGAGGGCGGCCATGCTATTCACGCTTCGTATCGCTCCACAGAAGGCGCTGCGCTACCCGGCGTATCCTACTTCCGGTTTGATGCTACAAGTGAAGACCCGGAGAGTTGGGCACACCTTCCTCCATCCTTGGACGGTTTGGTGTATTGTCCGGGCTCGATCCTGCTGAAGCCCTTCAATCGCATCAGTACTTCCGAACTGATGAAAGACTACGAAATACAAGTCGGTGGTTTTCTTTCTGTGTTGCGCAACTGCATACGTGCGCTGAAAACATCCGGGACCGGCAGTGTCGTCCTCTTCTCTTCGGTCGCAGCATCGGTCGGAATGCCGTTTCATGCCCAGGTTTCAGCTACTAAAGGCGCAATCGAAGGACTCACCCGCGCACTTGCTGCCGAGCTGGCGCCAACCGTGCGCGTCAACTGTATCGCTCCTTCGCTCACAGACACGCGCTTGGCGGAGGTGCTGTTGAGTTCTCCCGAAAAAAGAGAAGCCAGCGCACAGCGTCATCCCATGAAACGTATCGGTTCCGCCCAAGACCTTGCTGCGGCCACCTGCTTTCTGTTGTCACCCGAATCCTCTTGGACCACCGGACAAATCATCCATGTCGACGGAGGAATATCCACGCTGCGATGATCTGTTTTGATAAAGTCCGCCTGGATGGCTTGTCTCGTTTTAATCGGGCCAACTTGGTCAATTGCATGACGGGGACAAAAGCGGCGTTGTTGATCGGAACCCGTTCGAAAGACGGCCATTCGAATCTCGCGCTGTTCAGCTCTGTGTTTCATCTGGGCGCCGACCCCGCACTGATCGGTTTGGTACAACGCCCGCTGACGGACCAGAGTCATACGTACAAAAACATGGTAGAGACCGGTTTTTTCACCGTCAACCAGATCGATGTTCGGTTTGCTGTTGCGACCCATCACACTTCGGCTAAATTCGAGCGTGACGTATCAGAGTTTGACGCCTGCGGCTTTCAGGAAGAAGAGTGGACCGGATACACTGCGCCGTTCGTAAAAGAATCGATCGCCAGGATGGGTGTTCGTTACCTGCGAGAAATTCCGATCGAAGAAAACGGCACGCGCATCATCCTGGGTCAAGTGGAAGAGATTCAGGTAAACGAAGGTTTGCTTCGCGATGATGGAAACATCGATCCGGATGTACTACAACCGCTTGCCGTATTCGGTCTGGAGGCCTATCTCCAAACATCCGTGTTGGCGCGTTATGCCTATGCGAAGCCCGGCGTTTCACCGACAAAAACCTGAGGTGTGCACAAGAAGTCTTTTCTGCCCGAGAAAACGTGTGTAACCTGTGGGCGTCCTTTTTCTTGGAGAAAGAAATGGGAGCGCTGCTGGAACGATGTGAAATATTGCAGCGACCGTTGTCGCAACACGAAACATGGCGCGCGTGATCGGAAGGATTCGTAGTTTAGCATCAATCGATGCGACGGCTTTTACAATTCATCATCTATCGGACGACTCTTCGTGGTAAAGCACAGGGTGGGGTTTCGCGCTTTGCAGAGGCGCAGGCCTACCGCGTATTGCGGATCCATTCAGCAAGAGTACTGAAGGATGTTTTCTTGATCGCTGCCGGTGTGGCCTGTGCCGCATTCGGTCTGGAGGGCTTCCTGATGACCAACCGCTTCATCGACGGAGGGGTAACCGGCATCTCACTGTTGGTTTCCGAAACCACAGGGTGGGAGCTGTGGCCGTTGTTGGTGCTTTTCAATGTTCCTTTTCTTTTGCTCGCGATAAGAGTGGTGGGAAAGGGGTTCGCCATTCGTGCCGCTGCAGGAATTGCGGGATTGGCAATGGCTTTGGCGGTTTTTTCTTTTCCGAATGTGACGGACGACAAGCTATTGGTGGCCGTGTTCGGCGGCTTCTTCATCGGCGCCGGTGTCGGGCTGTCCATTCGTGGCGGCGGCGTGATCGACGGCACTGAGATTTTGGCCATCGCTTTAAGCAAGCGTTTCGGCGCCACCATCGGCGACATAATCATCCTGATAAACGTATTGGTCTTTTCCGCAGCCGCGTATTTCCTTTCAGTAGAAGCCGCTCTTTATTCGATGATCACCTATCTGGCCGCCTCTAAAACGCTCGACTTTGTTTTGGAGGGAGTGGAAGAATACACCGCTATCAACATCCTGTCTCCTAAAAGCGAAGAGGTGCGCTCCTTCATTGTGAACGAAATGGGTCGTGGTGTCACGATCTATCATGGCCGTCGTGGCATGCAAGCGGAAAATCGTGAGGAGGTGGATATCGTATTCACCGTACTCACGCGTTTTGAATTGAATCGCCTGACTACCGGGCTCAAGAAAATCGACCCGAACGCTTTTGTCGTCATGCACTCGGTGAAAGACATCCACGGGGGCGTGGTGAAAAAACGTCCGCACAAACACTGAATTCTTTGCACATGAAAAAAATCCTTGTGGTCCTTTCCTTTATCTCGTTTTCCTTTTGTGTGAATGCACAGGAAATCGAGCCGATACAGACCGATCGACCCGATCAAACAGAAACCTCCCATTTGGTTCCCGCGGGAGTACTGCAGTTCGAAAGCGGTTGGAACTACGAGCGGCCGGGCGACGGCAGCTCCTTGTTTGTCCACCCGACGCTGTTGTGGCGATTGGGATTGAATGGAAGAACAGAATTGCGCGCCATCACCGACTTGACCACCCTGAAGTCGGGCAACTCATCTTCAACCGGTCTTGATCCTGTAGCCATCGGCTTCAAAGTGAATTTGCTGGACGGGGGTGGTTGGATGCCAAAAACCTCCTTCATCGCACACCTCAATCTGCCTTGGACCGCAAGTGTCGGCAGGGTTGTCGATTACCATTACCCCGACTTCCGTTTCACCTTCCTGAACGAAATCACCGATCGCCTCTCACTTGGATACAATGTAGGGGCGCAGTGGAACGGTGAAGACGGTGAACCGGAATTCCTTTACACGTTCGCCCCTGCTTTTTCCATCTCGGACGTATTAGGGTGCTACGTTGAAGCCTTCGGTTTTTTTCCTGAAAACGGTTCCGCGAACCATCGTGTTGATGGCGGAGTGACGTGGTTGATAAACAACGACCTGCAGTTGGATGTGTCGGCAGGAAAAACGATCGAGCCGGCAGAATCGGAAGCTTATTATGTTTCGCTCGGCGCTTCCTGGCGTTTCAGCATAAAGAAAAAGTGACCACCAGAAAAAGAAAGGGCGGCCTTGCGGACCGCCCTTCTGATTTTTAGCGTTCTGTTATCACTTGAGGATGGCAGAACCTGCGCCCGCCAACACCTTGTCGATGTATACCTCGACCAGATAGGTTCCTGGAGCGAATTTCTTGTCTTCCTGCTCTTCGTGCGACAAACAAACATTGGCTTTGGCGCCGGTATAGTCGATGGTGGTTGTTGCCGTGTACAACAACTCTTCGCCGGAGCCCGTGGTGAAGGAGCCGGAGCCGGAGCTTCTGTTTCCAATGGTCTTGCCGCTCGGCTCGGTGATGCGCAAGTAGACATTCTTCTGTCCGCCCTTGGCGATCTTGTTGTCCATTACGTCAAAACACACTTCCATTTTGTTGGTGCGACGTGCCAGCGGAGTGACGACATATTTGCCGTTGCTGCGGCGCTTGTACATGGTGATCTTGATGTATTCGGCCTTCAGCACGGAAGCGGTTGCAACCGTCGATTCTAGATTCTTTGAAAGCGAGGCGACATTGTAGGTGAGGTTTTCCTTTTGAACAACCAACTCGTTGTTTGCTGTCTTCAAAGAGTCGTTAGCCGCAATGAGGCTGTCGATACGTGCCAGGTATTCATCGCGCAGCGCCTGAAGTTCGGCAAGCTGCTTCTTCAGTTTGTCGCGCTGACCGGAAACGCCTTTGAGTTTCTTGGCCTGCTCGTCGATTTTCATGTTGGCCTCGTTCAACAAGCTGTCGAGGTTGGAGGACATGCCGCGATACTTTTCGATCTCCGCCTTTGCATCGGCGATTTCGTTTTCATAGTTCACGCTGTCTGCCTGCATCTCGTCGACGCGCGTCTCGAGAGTGGTGATTTGCGATCCCTGGTGCATCCAGAGATAAATGTTCAAGGCTGCGGACGCGAGGAACAGGATAAGCCATAGGCGGTTGTTCTTTTGTCCTTGTTGGTTGTTTTCCATTTTAGCTGATTGGTTTGAATGATGTTCTCGTTGGTTCGAAAATCGTTTCAGCGAAATTACTCGGCAGCGCCACGCTCCTGCGGTCGTAGTGGCTGAAAGTTATTAAACGTCTTTTTCACATTGCGAATGTCGCTGGTTCGTGCTATTGATAACATGATCATGGTCAGCTTATGGGCGTGACATTGCACCGTATCTTTACGCGACTTCATCTGGCATCCAAAAACAACCGACGGAATATCATGGGAAAGAAGAATAAGAACAAAGGAGGCGACCCGGTCAAAGACTTCCTGCTGGCAGCGGTGTTCCGGATATTCGAGCAACATCCTGGTCGAAACTTCAACCACAAACAAATCGCTCGCCTGTTGCGGGAGGAATTTTTGGAATTCATCAAAGAGTTCGTAAGCGCCGACTTGGCGTTGCCCGACCTGCTGGAAATGTTGAAGCAGGACGTACAAACCGTCCTGATGGAGTTGACCGGGCGGGAAGAGCTGATGGAGGCGGAGCGAGGTAAATTCAAGATGAAGCCGAAACACGCTTACCTGGAGGGTGTGATCGATATCACCTCCAGCGGAGCGGCCTACCTGTTGGCTGAAGGGGAAGAAGAGGACGATATCTACATCGCTCCCCGCAACGTGAACAATGCGTTGCACGGCGATCGGGTCCGTGTGTTTTTGATGGCGCGCCACCGAAAGCAACGATTGGAGGGCGAAGTGGTCGCGATACTTTCCCGCGCGAAAACGGAGTTTGTCGGCACGCTTCAACAATCGGAGCGCTTTTCTTTTGTGGTCCCCGATAGCCATCGCATCCCGGTAGATTTCTTTGTGCCCGGACACTTGCAAGGCGAAGCGGTGCATGGTCAGAAAGTGGTCGTAGAGCTGGTGGAGTGGCAGAGCGGGGCGAAGAACCCACTAGGAAAAATCGCGCGCATACTGGGATGGCCGGGAGAGAATGATGCGGAGATGCATGCCATCCTGGCCGAATACGGTTTTCCTTCCGAATTCCCGGAGCGCGTCGAGGCGGAAGCAGAAAAAATTCCGCTTCACATCGGTGATGATGAGGTTCGCCGCAGGCGCGATTTCAGAAAAGTGACCACCTTCACCATCGATCCGGTGGACGCAAAAGATTTCGATGACGCACTGTCTATCCGACCGCTTGAAAACGGAAACTGGGAAATCGGTGTGCACATCGCCGACGTCGCTCACTACATCCGGCCGGGAACGTCTCTCGACAAAGAGGCGTATGATAGGGCCACCTCGGTCTATCTCGTGGATCGCACGGTTCCCATGCTTCCTGAAAAACTATCCAACGGCGTTTGTTCGTTGCGCCCGCACGAAGACAAGCTTTGTTTTTCGGCCGTATTTGAAATGAATGATCGCGCTCAGGTGCTGGATAGTTGGATCGGGCGCACGGTGATACACTCGGACCATCGGTTCACCTATGAGTCCGCACAAGCGCTGATAGATTCTCCGGGCGGAAATCTTTCCGATGAAATCAATCTGCTTCATACGCTGGCGCAGCTCTTACGTAAAGAGCGCTTCAAAAAGGGCGCCATCGCTTTTGAAAAACTGGAAGTGAAATTCAAGTTGGACGAAAAAGGGAAACCGCTCGGTGTTTATCTGAAAGAGAATAAAGAGTCGAACCAGCTCATTGAAGAGTTCATGCTGCTCGCTAACCGCACGGTGGCCTCCTTCGCCGCAAAGAAACACACGGTGACCGGGACACAAACGAAAAAAAGCAAACCCTCGGGGCCCGACACCGAACGACTGCATGTTCAGAAGTGGCCGTTTGTGTACCGTGTTCACGATGGGCCGGTCAACGAGCGACTACAGGCCTTTGTGCGTTTTGCTGCTCGCTGGGGACATCGCATCAAAACGGAAAACGATAAAGAGGTGGCACATTCGCTCAATGGTCTCATGAAAGACCTGAAAGGAAAGAAAGAGCAGAACGTATTGGAGCAGTTGGCTATCCGTACGATGTCGAAAGCGGTCTATACGACCGAGAACATCGGACACTATGGTCTTGCCTTCGAAAATTATACACACTTCACCTCGCCCATCCGTCGCTATCCCGACGTGCTGGTGCATCGGCTGTTGGAAAAATACCTAGCGGGAAATTTCGGTGTCGACCAGGTGGGGTTGGAAGAGCAGTGCAAACACAGCACGGCCATGGAAATACGCGCTTCAGAGGCAGAGCGCGCATCTATCAAGTACAAACAAGTGGAGTTCCTGCAAGACAAGGTCGGACAAGAGTTCGACGGCATCATCTCCGGTGTGACCGAGTGGGGCTTTTACGTCGAGTTGACGGAAAACAAGTGCGAAGGGTTGGTTCGCCTGCGGGAGCTGGATGATGATTTTTATGAGTTCGACGAAACAAACCTGTGTGTCGTCGGCGCAAGGACGGGCAAGCGCTATTCGCTGGGCGATACGGTTCGTGTGTTGATTGCAAACACTGACCTTGTCCGTAAGCAAATCGACATGCGCCTGGTCCGATCAGGAGAGCGCTCGTCCGAACGCCGGGAGCGCCCCCGAGGCTTTCATCGCGCACCGGTAAAGCGAGGAAGAAGATGATTGCCTGAAATAGGGCATCAACGAACAACCGCCAACCTGCTCACGAAGGTTTGATCGGCGGTCTTCAATCGTACGTAATAGATTCCATCCGGAAGCTGCTGCAGGTCCAAACGTTGTGCGGCAGCTGTTTCCAGAACAACCCTGCCGCTTTGATCGACAACGGTTACATACGCCGTCGATCCTGCATTGCCTGGAATATGCAATTCAACGACACCTTGTGTGGGGTTCGGGGTCATGGAAAGTGACGCTGCCGTAATCTGTGCCACACCGGTCGTTCCGAAATAAAAATCAGAAGACGTGTCAGACGGACAACCGTTCGCATCGATCGTCTGCACTGAATAGTAGGCATTGTTTTGTGGAATGAGTTGCTGACCGGTGGCACCAGGGATGGCGACTCCGTTCTCGTACCACTGGAACGACGTACCTGTTCCGGCATCAAGCGTTCCGGTGTTTTCGATGATCGAAGGAGTGGTTGGGGGTGTGCCGCTTACGTAACAAGCAGAATAACGGAACGCCTGGGGTTGGGTGCCG
>JBJTRB010000067.1:0-3753 GCA_046075925.1 Bacteroidota bacterium
ACGCGATCAGCGAACCAAGGCTACGCGGTAAGTACGCAACACTGACCCGCACTGAAGTTGGAAGAAATAAACACCTTCGGGCTTATCCGACAAATCAACCTGCTGAATACTGCCAGCTGGCGAACCGTAGGTCCGGGCAACGACGGTACGGCCAGAAAGATCGGTGACAGTAAGTTGCACATCTTTACCATCCGATACGGTCGTAAAGAAATCGATGTTGAATATACCAGCGGAAGGATTGGGGTAAACAGAAGGCAAAAAGGAGACTCCCGGCTCCTGAATTCCCGTCAACACCGGCTGGCAAGCAGTTGACGTCAATAAAGTCGGATAATAAAGGTTCATCGCCGAAGTCATTCTAAGCGATTGACGATACGTGAACATGTTCAGGCAGATATCATCGCTATAGTCCATGTAATTCATGAACATGATTCCATTCGGATTGGTACTGTCTGGAGAACAGCTGTCGTACGTGGGGAATGTCCTGCAACCGTAGTTCATATCCGCCTGATTAGGCGTATCCGTACACAGATCAGAACCTGCACAGGTTCCATTATCATCTCCCCAGATATGGTACAAACCGAAGCAGTGCGAGATTTCATGCACGGTTGTACGTCCAAGATCGTAGGTGCTCATGAGCGTACCAGTACGTCCGAACGCATTGTATTTGACTACCAGCCCGAAGGTGGTGGAAGGTGATGAAGTCGGGAATTCTCCATAGCCAAGGATGCCACCTCCCAGGTTGCAGACCCAGATATTCAGGAAACGGTCGGGATCCCATGCATTCAAGCCGCCCGAAGAATAGAATTTGACAGCATTGTTGGTAGAGAAGGAACTGACAGTGGTGTACCTGCGTTCGATGCCGTTCGTTGCATTGCCGATAGTGTCCTGTTGAGCAAGACAAAAACGGAAATTGGTGCCACGCGCAAGCGGTTTGAATGGAGCCGGAGTATTCACCGTGTCCGCATTCAATCTGGCGAAATCCTCGTTGAGGACATCGATCTGCGACTGAATCTGAGCATCCGTGATGTTTTGAGCAGACAATCGATAAACCACATGCACGACAACAGGTATGGTCACTATCGATTGGGAGGAGGATAGCTTTGACGCTTCCATCCTTGCCATATAATCCTGGAGCATTACTTCATCGCGCTGGCGTTGTCCGCGCAATGCAGGATCCGCCACCATGCGTGCCTTCATATACTCATCCGTGGCACAGCGGACCACCTTTTCTTCGGCAGCCTTGGTTATGGTAGCAAAAACTAATGGCAGGATATAGAGAATACTGGACAGACGGATTCGCATGACTAGAGGGTTGTTTTTCGAAGCACAAAGATACTTCCATTTCCGAAAATCAACTCATCGGAATCAGTGCATTGACCGCAGGAAATCCGCTCTGGAAAGCGAAAACACCTTGCCTGGCTCCCATTGAGGAAGATAGAAATCGCCTATGCGGGCGCGTATGAGTCGCAAGGTGGGTAAGCCGACTGCCGCAGTCATTTTCCGCACCTGTCGGTTCTTGCCCTCTGTCAAGGCAAGGTAAAACCAGGAATCAGGAACTGTTTTACGAAAACGAACGGGCGGATTGCGATCCGGCACCAGAGGAGCGCTCTCCAATAACCTCACCTTGCAAGGCCTTGTCTTGTATCTGGCACCATCGACAGTGATGAATGGACCTGCCATCAATTTCCTCACGGTCTCTTCCGTCGGCAAACCCTCCACTTGAACCAGGTACTCCCGCTCGTGTCCATGTTCAGGATCCAGCATTTTACTCGTCAAAGACCGCTCATCAGTAAGTAAGAGCAATCCTTCACTATCCGCATCCAAGCGACCTACGGGGTACACTTGTTCCGGGAAGTCAAAGCCAAGGTCAGCCAGACTCTCTCGACCCGCTTCCCTGGTGAATTGACACAACATTCCATAGGGCTTGTAGACTGCGAAATAGTGACCGGAACTTTTCAAATTCACAATTGTTTTTGATGAGCTAATAATGTGTAATTTAGCAGTAATAAGGCGATATCGTGCGCACATTCCGCATCTTACTCTCTTTCTTTTTTCTGGTGTTTCTGACACCGGGTCCGCTCTTGCACGAATTTCTGGACCACAAAGACGCATGCGACCTTCATGCGACCTCGGACGGTGCGGACCAAATCTGTTCCGAACATCACCACTGCGAAATCAATCAATACCAAAGAGTTGATTTTTTGAATACGATTGAGCCAGGATGGAATACAACCATCACGCTAACCAATGAAATCCGGACTCCTTCATCAACTTCTTTTCATCGCATCTTCAATCAGCTGGTCGTAGGCAGAGGTCCGCCCGTTACATTTTCTTGACTTGCTTTCCATCCGATCGGATGGAGTTTACCTCTTTGATTAGAGTTCCATTCTTTTTTATAGAACAATTCATGAATAGCATACGTGCCTTAGCGTTCACGTCGTTGCTTATTGTGATTTCCCTGTCAGCGTTAGCACAGGAGATTCATGGTAAGATCACTGAAAAGAATTCCGGCAATCCGATTCCGGGTTGCAGCATCTACATACCTGACCTCAAGACCGGAGGGGTATCGGATGAAAAAGGCTACTACTCCATACGAGATTTACCGAAGGGGGTTTTCATTGTCCAATTCAGGTCGATCGGCTACACCGCCATCACCCGGAATATCGACTTCAACGGTTCCGATGCGATAGACATTCAGCTTGATCCAAGAGTGATGGAAACAGGAGAGGTCGTAATTACCGGAACAGCCTTCACAAGCGATGCGAAAAGGATGAGCATGCCTGTTGAATCGATTGAAAGAGCAGCATTACAAGAAGTGGCTGCACCGAATCTTTCACAAGCTCTTGAAAAAATTCCTGGAGTCTCCACTCTGAGCACCGGGGCGGGCATTGGAAAACCGGTTATCCGAGGTCTTGGCCTGAACAGGGTGGTGACCGTAAACCAAGGCATCCGACAAGAAGGTCAGCAATGGGGAGAAGAGCATGGATTGGAAATCGATCAATTCGCTGCCGACAGGATCGAAGTGATGAAAGGACCCGCATCGCTCCAATACGGCTCAGATGCGCTCGGAGGCATTGTAAATATCCTGGAACCGATCACGCCTGCACCAGGTGAAATGCGAGGAGTATTGAATTCTCAGTATTCGTCCAACAATCGCCTGTACGGCGGTTCCGTGATGGCGGAAGGGAATCGCAACGGATTCGTTGCCAGATTCCGAGCAAGCGGAAAATCTGCCGCATCGTTCAGGACCCCTGTCGAGCGCGTGTACAATTCAGGATTCGACGAACTGTCACAATCGCTGATGGTGGGCGCCAACAAAAAGTGGGGCTATTCCCATTTTCAACTGAGCCATTGGCAGTCGGATCTAGGACTTACGGAGGGTGCACGGAATGAAGCCGGAGAATTCGTGGATGACGAAGGAAACGTCATCCCAAAAGATGTCCTCGATTCCAGAAAAATCAGTCAGCCTAGTCAACTCATCGAGCATACGAAAATCAGCAGTACGAACAACCTGATTTTGGGTAAAAGTCAGTTAAGGATAAATGCCGGCTGGCAGTTGAACCAAAGGCAAGAGTTCGAAGAATCTCCGGATGCCCCTTCTATCCACATGCGACTGCGGACATTTACCAACGATATACGGTACTATCCGATGCTGGGAAAAGGTTGGGAAGTCGCGTCCGGAGCATCCTTCATGTTCCAAGAGAACCAGAACCTTGGTCAAGAGTATCTGATTCCTGATTATGAACAGCAGGA
>JBJTRB010000068.1:0-3580 GCA_046075925.1 Bacteroidota bacterium
AACAATTGTTGTCCGACTTTCAAGGAAGAAGATTCATTCATTCCATTCCAAGAGAGCAAATCGGATGGACTGACATCGTATTTCCTGGCAATTCCATAGATGGTTTCTCCTGGAGCGACCTTGTGCTTGAAAGAAGAAGAGAAAGAAGAAGGTGCAGGCTGCTCGGATCGGGCAGGTTCCTGTTCTTCGTTCATATAATTTTTCTGATTTCTGGGGTCGGTAGGCTTTGAGCGTGGGGGGACAAGAATGACCTGTCCGGCCTTTAGCATCTCGGAAGCATTCTTGTTAGCCATCCGGAGTTCGACAAAGGTGATGGAATACCGGCGGGCAACTGCATACCAGGTCTCACCCTGCTCCACTTTGTGGCGAGTATACATCATCCCATCCTTGCGCTCAACACCCAACGAATCGACAGCGGCCTTAGAGAATACAGGAAAAGCCGTAAAGAGTGCGAAGGCAATCAGTCGCAACAATACTGTTCGAGCCGTTGATGTGGCGTACATGGTAGTCACAATATCAGAAGGAAGTAGGAAACAACATGACAGCGACTCCGATCATTTGTCAACAGCAAATCCTGTTATGCTTGAAGGCCGTCGAATGAACCATAGTCCGACAAAAGCGATGAACCCATTCAGGATGATCAATTCGAAACCGAATTTGTAGCCACTGAACCATTCAACGGAGTTTTCATTGATGAAATAGGATGCAGCAGGCGCTATCAGACAGACCAAGGGAACCAGTCTGTCGTTCACGGCATGCTTGTTCATCAACCCGAAAGCAAATAGCCCCAACAAAGGACCATACGTATAGGTGGCAATGGTGAACAATTTGCTGATCACGGCATCGTCATTCACTGCGCGGAAAAAAACGATGAGCCCAAGCAGTACCAGAGCGAAGGAAATGTGAACCGCGTACCTGATTTTTTTCTTCTTGGATTCCGGCCAATCTTTTTTGCCGAACCCGAGGAAATCAATGCAAAAAGAAGCTGTCAGCGCAGTGAGTGCCCCATCGGCACTTGGATAAGCGGCAGATATGAGTCCGATGACAAAAAACACTGCCGACAACGTACCAAGATGACCCAGTGCGACAACAGGAAAGAGATCGTCGGAAGTCCTCAAAGCCAATGGCTCAGACTGGGCTGCAGCATAGGAATAGAGCAACACACCAAGTACCAGAAAAAGGAAATTGATGAACAGTAGGACCCAACTGAAGACCATCATGTTCTTCTGGGAGTCCTTGAGGGTACGGACGCTGATATTCTTCTGCATCATTTCCTGATCGAGACCGGTCATGGCGATAGCGATGAACATCCCGCCGACGAAATGTTTGAGAAAATGATTCTTGGCTGTCCAATCCGTAACGATCAGGGTCGAATATTTTCCATGAAACACATCGTTCAACAGATCCCCGAATGAATATCCCAATTGCCGCGCGATCAGTACGATGGAGAGAACCAAGGCCGCCAACATGAAGGTGGTTTGTAAGGTATCTGTCCATACGATCGTGCGTACCCCGCCTTCGTACGTATACAGGAGGATCAACAGGATGAAAACCGCTACGGTCAGCCAGAATGGAACTCCCCATGCATCGAACACGAAAGTCTGCAGAACGTTCACGACGATATAGAGCCGGAATGAAGCACCGATAGCACGGGAAAGAATGAAGTAAAATGCTCCCGTGCGGTAACTGTAACTGCCGAACCGCTGCTCCAGATAGGTGTAAATGGAGGTCAGGTTCATCTTATAGTAGACCGAAAGCAGGATGCCGGCTATGACAGCGTAGCCTGCTAGGTAACCGAATACCACCATGAGGTAACTGAATTGGGTCGATCCTACCCAGCCAGGAACCGACATGAACGTGACGCCCGACAAAGAGGCGCCGATCATTCCATAGGCTACCACATACCAGCGGGAGGAGCGGTTGCCGATAAAATAGGTCTCATTGTCCGCTTTACGGCTGGTAAGCCAGACGACCAGGAACAACATCGCTGAATAAGCGATTACGCAGGTGAGGATCAACGAGGAGGACATCAATGCTTGTGTATACCTTACGAAGTAAGTAATTTAGGCACCCGAGGCGCAGAGCCGCCCATCTCCTTTTATCAACACTGACGTGAGCAATCTGCCATCCCGACTACTGGAAGACGCTGTCGCCGAATTCTCAAGACTTCCCGGAATCGGAAGAAGGTCGGCACTGAGGATGGTGCTTCATTTGTTGCGTTCTCAACCAAGCGATGCCGAACGACTTGGCGCGGTGCTCTTGAGATTAAGGCGAGAGATCAGGTATTGTTCCAAATGCCACAATATCACCGAGCAGGAGGTTTGCAGCATCTGTTCCGATACTCGCCGTGATCACACCAGGGTGTGCATCGTGGAAGATGTGCGTGATGTCATCGCAGTAGAGAACACCCAGCAGTTCCATGGAATCTACCATGTACTCGGCGGCATCATCTCGCCGATGGATGGTATCGGTCCGAGTGACCTGACCATCGATGCGTTATTGCAGCGGCTGCAGGAGGGCGGCATATCAGAAGTGATACTTGCTCTAAGCGCAACCATGGAGGGAGATACGACCGCATTTTATATTTTCAAACGCATCCAGCAGACTGGCCTGAATAACATCTCCTGCTCAACGATCGCACGTGGCGTTTCGGTGGGCGATGAGCTGGAATATGCTGACGAAGTGACCCTTGGTCGCTCGATCATACAACGCGTACCCTATGACCAACCCCTTCACCGCTAATCACCATCGAAAGGAATCGCATTGAAGCTATCGGTTGTCATCGTCAATTACAACGTCAAGTATTTCCTGGAACAATGCTTGCGTTCGGCTGAACGGGCTTGTCAAGGCTTGGAAGCGGAGATCTTCGTTGTCGATAACAACTCTGTGGATGGATCGGTGGAAATGGTGGCCGAGAAGTTTCCCAAGGTCAAGGTCATCGCCAACAAGAACAATACGGGATTTTCCAAAGCGAACAACCAGGCAATCAGGATATCGAAGGGAGAATATGTATTGCTGCTGAATCCGGACACGGTTGTCGAGGAGGATACGTTCCGTAAGACAGTCGCTTTCATGGACGAGCATGCCGATGCGGGTGGACTGGGAGTGAAAATGATCGATGGAAGCGGGAAATTCCTGCCTGAATCCAAGCGCGGTTTGCCTACACCGGAGGTGGCTTTTTACAAGATCTTCGGACTCTCCTTGCTGTTCCCTACCTCCAAGCGTTTCGGTCGTTACCACCTTGGCTACCTGGATAAAGATGACGTACACAAGGTGGATGTGCTTGCTGGCGCATTCATGCTTTTGAGAAGCAGCGTATTGGACAAAATCGGGTTGTTAGACGAAGACTTCTTCATGTACGGCGAGGATATCGACCTTTCTTATCGTATCACCAAGGCAGGCTTTTCGAATTATTATTTTCCTCATACCAGCATCATCCATTACAAAGGGGAAAGCACCAAGAAGAGCAGCGTCAACTACGTATTCGTTTTCTACAATGCGATGGTGATTTTCGCCAGAAAGCACTTCTCTCCTACTAACGCTTCCACTTTTTCTTTTTTCATCCGGCTTGCGATTTACC
>JBJTRB010000069.1:0-2759 GCA_046075925.1 Bacteroidota bacterium
GCCGTCGCGCACCGACTTGCGGAACAATTAGGAGAAGAGCCCGGCGAAACGGTCGGCTATCGTGTCCGTTTTGAAACGAAAGTGAGTCGACATACGCGCATCGAAATCGTGACGGAGGGAATCCTCACGCGTATGTTGCAACGCGACAATGCACTTGAAGAGGTCGGACTCGTCATCTTCGATGAATTCCACGAACGAAGCATCCATGCCGACCTGTCATTCGCCCTCTGCCGCGAATGTCGTAATGTGCTACGCGAAGACCTCCGCATGCTGATCATGTCGGCTACGCTTGATGCAATCGAGCTGACCGATAAACTTGGTAATGCTCCATTGATTGTCAGCGAGGGGCGTCAATTCCCGATCGCATACAACTACTCCGAACCCGATAATTCCCGACCGCTCGTGGAAGAGGTTTGCCGCGTTATCCTAAAAGCACTCAGGGAAGAATCGGGTGACATGCTCGTCTTTCTTCCTGGAAGCGGCGATATCCACCGAGCAAAGGAATTGTTGGAAGCAAACAACATCGCAGCGAACATTCTTCCGTTGTATGGCGATCTTCCTTTCGATGAACAACAAGCTGCCATCGAACCGGATCGCCATGGCCGAAGAAAAATCGTCCTCTCCACCTCCATCGCGGAGACGAGTCTGACCATCAAGGGTATCAGCGTCGTGGTCGACAGCGGTTACTCCCGCATCCCACGATACGACGCCTCCACCGGTCTGACCAAACTGGAAACGGTGCGATCTACCCGCGATACGGTCGACCAACGTGCTGGTCGTGCCGGCCGCCTCGGTCCCGGAGTCTGTTATCGTCTCTGGAATGAAGCCACGAACCACCACCTGGCTCCGCAACGGAGCCCTGAAATTTTGCAAGCGGATCTGACGCCACTCCTGTTGGAATTAGCAGGGTGGGGAAACGAGAAGCCTGAGCAACTCGAATGGATCACACCACCGCCTGCAGGAGCGATTTCCCAGGCACGTCAATTGTTGACGGACTTGGGTGCGTTGCGCGAAATGAAAATCACTCCATCGGGAAAAGCCATGCTTGAATTCCCGACGCATCCACGCATCGCACACATGCTGGCCAGCAGCAGGCAAAAAGGCTTGGAGAGCATCGCCAGTGATGTAGCCGCCTTGTTGGAAGAGCGAGATCCTTTGCGAAGAGAATCGGGGGCTGATTTGACCTTGCGTATCGAAACACTCGTCAATTGGCGAAAACGCGAACGGGTGAATGCCGATCGCGGCGCTCTGGAACGTATAGAGCGCATTTCAAAGCAATGGAGAAAAGCGTTGGGAGCTTCTTCACTCATGACCACGCCTGAACCGACTCAAGTAGGTGAGCTTGTGGCTGCCGCCTATCCGGAACGTATTGCGAAACGAGAAATAAAAACCGATCGTTACCGACTGGCCAACGGCGCCTCCGCCCGCTTGCCGGAACACGATGCGCTGCAACATGCCGAATGGCTTGCCATCGCCCAAATGGATGCGAGCGGGAAAGAAGGAAGGATTTTTCTCGCAACAATTTTCGATCCGGCAGAGACCCTGCGTGCGATTACTCCAACGGAAAACATCCGATGGAGCGAATCAACAGGAACCCTTTCAGCCAAAAAAGAATGGTTGATCGGAAAACTTGTCGCACGCGATGAGCCTCTGCAGCAACCGGACAAGAACAAGATTGCTGCTGCAGTGACCGCTTACGTGAAAAAAGAAGGACTCCACTTGTTCGATCGTACCGATGCCTCGATACAGCTGCAGGCACGGATCTGTTCCATCAGGAAATGGGACCCATCGACCGACTTACCTGATTATTCGGACGACGGTATCATGTCTTTCATCGATTCATGGGGGACTCCTTACTTCGCAGAAGTCAAGAAAAAGGACGACCTCAAACGACTCGATCTGGAGTCGATGTTGAAGAACTTCCTTTCATGGGAACAACAACAATCCCTGAACGAGCGGTTGCCTGAAAAAATCGAAGTTCCCAGTGGATCGCTCATTCCGATACACTATGATCAAGAGGGAAACATACCGGTATTGGCTGTACGCCTGCAAGAACTCTTCGGCATGAAAGAGTCGCCTGCCGTGGATGGCGGACGGAAAAAAGTCATCCTCCACCTCTTGTCTCCCGGATATAAACCGGTACAGGTCACCCAGGACTTACATAGCTTCTGGGAGAAAACCTATCATGAAGTACGCAAGGAGCTGCGCATCCGCTACCCGAAGCACGCTTGGCCCGAAGACCCGTGGACCGCACAAGCGGTACGGGGCGTTCCTAAAAGAAAATCCTGACCTGAGTTATTGCACTTCGATCCGGCGCACCGTTTCGAAGTCTGCACACACCACATGCACCAGATAAATACCTGGTGCTACGTTATCCATGACAAGAGGCAATGATTCCTCCTCGCTTTGCATCTTGAATCTGTCGGACCAAATACTCCTTCCTGAAATATCAGTCACCCGGACATCGAGTTCAGTGCGACGCCCCGCTTTCACGCGCAACTGGAACGACCCGTTGGAGGGATTCGGAAAAACAGTGACTTCGTCGATACGTTCTGCGATTTCCTCCACCGGTAATACGTAGTTCATGGTGAACTGATAATTGATGTTGTTACCGAAATCGGGCTGGAAGCTTTTGAGGATCGCTGAACCGGCGGCTGCACGGAAGCGCAAGTAGCCGGAGCCTTGATTGGAATTAGCCCAGAAACTAAGGCCATCATCCCCCGAATCGCTCATGTACAACTTGTAACAGCCAGTTGGCA
>JBJTRB010000070.1:0-6975 GCA_046075925.1 Bacteroidota bacterium
CCTCTTTGCGTGACTTCTTCTCCTGGTCCGTCCCTTTGGGTAAAGCGAACGCACCCATGATACGGTTGAATGCATCGGTATCTTCGTCCACCATGGACAACAACTGATTCTTGATTCGCTGTCCTTTTTCGGCCCAGTCCGAAAATTCCTTCCAACGCTCGTCCCAGCCTTTTTTGTGAGAAGAGAGATTGGCGACCATGGTTCCCAGTGAGGCACCTAAAGCTCCGACATAGGCAGCGATAGAACCACCGCCAGGAGCTGGAGATTCGGATGCGGTTTCATCAGCGAAACGAGTCAGGGTCATGGAAATCAATCGGCCGGCATCTTTCTGAAGTCGGTATTCGATAATCCGCTCTTCCGGATTGAATGGGCCAAGTTCATCCAGTCCCATGGAGCGGATGGCAATGCGAATGAGTTCCTGTTCTGAAACACCAGTGGAACGTTGCTGCTTTTCAAGAAAATATTTTCCTGCGTCGAGCATCGAACGCAGTGGTATCAAGCCTACCAGTTCGGAGCCTGTCACCCGCATGCCACGGTTGTGCGCGCTTTTCAAGCACTCGTCGAAAGCGATATGGACAGGAGTCGTATGGATATCCGTCAGATTCATGCTCACCTGTGCGATACCATACTCCTCGATGAACCAACCGATCGCATTTACGGATTTGCACGTGCCGGGCTGTACCACTTCTTCTCCTTTGGCATTTTTGACCTTCCTGCCATTCTCCCGTACATCGAATGCGACTGAATTGGCGCGGCGGACAGAGGTGGTGTTAAGGTTTACATTGTAGGCGACAAGGAAATCGCGGGCACCGATCACCGTTGCACCGGATTGAGCTGAGAATTCGGAAGGACCGAAGTCGGGTTTCCATTCTGGAAGTTTGATCTTCTGAAAAAATCCTTCGTACTCTCCTGCGCGTATCACGGCCAGATTTTTACGAGCAGGGTCGCTTTGCGCAGCTTCGTACAGGTAAACGGGAATCTTCAACTCCTCACCGACACGACGAGCCAACTTGCGCGACCACTCGGCGGTTTCTTCCATGGTGATACCCGAAATCGGAATCAACGGACACACATCCGTAGCACCCATGCGGGGATGTTCCCCTTTGTGTTTTCGCATATCAATGGTTTCGGAAGCTTTTCGAATGCCTCTGAAAGCGGCTTCGATCACCTGCGCGGGTTCTCCCACCAGGGTGACCACGGTGCGGTTGGTTGCTTTACCGGGGTCCACGTTCAGTAGTTGAACTCCTTCAACAGCTGCCATGGCGTCGGTAATGGAGCGGATGGTCTGCTCGTCGTTTCCTTCACTGAAATTGGGTACACATTCGATGAGTTGTCTCATAAGTCTTACGTTGATAGGCTGTTCACCACCTTACCATTCAATACCGTGGTGGCGATCTGATGTTGTCCGAAATAGTAGGGTAGGTATCCGACCGATGGAATCGGATGTGTAATGAAGAAGTTGGCTACTTTTCCCACTGCGATACTACCGACCTTATCGCTTAGCCCCATAGCGGCAGCAGAGTTGGTGGTCGCAGCAACGATGGCTTCTGAGGGAGTCATCTTGTAAAGGATACAAGCAAGTGAAACCATTTGATTCATGTTACCGGAAGGGCTGCTTCCTGGATTGAAATCCGATGCGAGCGCCACCGGTAATCCAGCGTCGATCATTTCTCTGGCAGGTGGAGGTTTCAAGCCCAGAAAAAGCTGTGCACCCGGTAGCAATACCGGAATAGTAGTACTGCCAGCCAGTTTCTTCAGATCGTTTTCATCTGCATACTCCAGGTGGTCGACACTTTCTGCTCCGGCATCCACTCCGGCTAATATTCCACCTGAGTGGGATAATTGCTCGGCGTGTACTTTGCCTTTTATCCCTAATCCCTTAGCCACCTTCAAGAGTTGCCTGGTGTCATTGGGATCGAAGTAGCCTTGCTCGCAGAAGATGTCGCAATAATCGGCCAGTCCTTCTTCGGCAATGCGGGGCAACAGTCGGTCGGTCAATAACCGCAAGTACCCTGCTTTGTCGTTTCGGTACTCTTCAGGTAACGCATGCGCTCCTAAAAAAGTAGCGCGTACAGGAAACGGAACGCTGGCTCCGATTCGGCGAATGACCCTCAGCATCTTCAGTTCGCTTTCTTCATCCAGTCCGTAACCGCTTTTGATCTCGATAGCGCCAGTGCCTCCTTTTACCATTTCATCGACACGTTTCATGGCGCTTTCGAAGAGCTCGGATTCCGATGCTCCACGAAGTCGTCTTGCCGATTGCAGAATACCTCCTCCACGCGAAGCGATTTCCTGGTAGGACAGGCCTCTTATACGGTCTTCGAATTCTTGCTCCCTGCTACCGGCAAAAACGATATGGGTATGGCTATCGCACCAAGAGGGAAGAAGGTGACCGCCACCGGCATCCATCACCTCAAGTGACGGGTCTTTTTTCTGAAGGCTATCGATGAGGTGATCATCCTCAGGACCGAATGCGGCGATCCTGCCGTCTTCGACCAACAAATAGGCGTGTTCAAGACACACGATTCGGTCCATGTTCTCCCCCCGGATCACCGGTTCAGGTTGGGACTCGACATGCACCAGGGTGCGGATGTTTTTGACTAGCAGTGCCAAGGATCTTAGTAGATTCGCCCTCGAAATTACGTAATAAACCTTCACGACATCCTTGAGCCGATATGATGTGATAGTGCTTGGTGCCGGACCGGCAGGTTCCGTGGCCGCCCTCTCCCTGAAGGGGTCAGGACTTCGTGTTGCGCTGGTGGACAGGTCTGCTTTCCCGCGCGACAAAGTCTGTGGCGATGCCATAGGCGGCAGGGTGCGTCGTGTGCTTTACGAGATCGATCCTGATTTGGCGCAGCAGTTGGATGGCTTGACTTCGGCAGTGGTTGCTGGCGGTTGGCGGCTTGTTGCGCCCTCTGGACGTTCGGTTACTGCTCGATTCAAAAAGACCGGCTTGGTGTGCGCCCGTACGGATTTCGATGCTTTTCTATTCGCAGCTGCAAAGGATTCGGCTGTTGCAGACGTGGTAACCGGAAATAAGGTACATGATATCCGAGTTTCCTCCGATGGCGTCGAGGTCATTGGCGATACGGGCAACTTGAAAGCGAATATCCTTATTGCCTGCGATGGTGCTAATTCTGTGGTTGCAAGAAAGGTGTTCCAGCGTACGGTCGACCCTGATTTTCACTCCGGAGCTGTTCGCGCCTACTTCCAAGGAGTGGAAGGAATCCGCGGCTCCGATCTGCTTGAAATACACCTGATAAAAGGCAGGCTGCCAGGCTACTTCTGGATCTTTCCATTACCCGATGGTCGCTGCAATGTCGGTTTCGGCATGCTCACCAGAGATTTGTCTGCAAGAAATATAGACTTGCGAGAATCATTATCAGCAATCATCAGGGAGTCTTCGGAATTGAGTCATCGGTTTCATTCCGCCACTATGGAAGGCCCTGTTAGAGGATTCGGTCTGCCGCTTGGTGGAAAAATCAACAAGGTTTCCGCTGATCGGATCCTGCTCTGCGGCGATGCTGCCTCCTTAATCGACCCTCTGAACGGTGAAGGAATCGGAAATGCTGTGTTGAGTGCAAAAATGGCGGCCGACTGGGCAAGAAAGGCCCATCGAATCCAGGATTATTCGGGCGGATTTCTATCTGGCTACGACCAGCAGCTTCACGGTCGTCTGAACAAGGAGCTGAGATTCAAACTCCGGATGCAACGACTGTTCAACAGGCCTTGGCTGATCGAGACCCTGGTCCGAGCTGGAGCCGCAAGTCCGCTCCTAAGGGATGCTATTGCATCGCGGCTCTGAAATCACATCAACAATTCCGGGTTGAAAGTACGACCAAGGTCATGGTGTTCGGTTGTGCCTAACAGCTAACTTCGTACACTATGTCAGGAAACACGTTCGGCCACATTTTTCGCCTAACTACTTTTGGTGAATCCCATGGTGCCGCCATCGGTGGTGTAATCGATGGTTGTCCCGCGGGCCTCTCGCTTGATTCGGATCGCATCCAGTCAGAATTGTCCCGTAGGCGACCAGGACAGTCCAACGTCACCACCGCACGCAAAGAGTCCGATCAAGTGGAGTTGCTTTCCGGTGTGCTGGATGGAAAAACCCTAGGAACTCCCATATCCTTCATCATTCGCAACAACGATCAGCGCTCTGCCGATTATGATGAGCTGAAAGGGGTGTTCAGGCCATCTCATGCTGATTATACCTATCAGGTGAAATACGGCATTCGGGATCATCGAGGAGGGGGGAGGTCGTCGGCTCGTGAAACTGCAGCGCGTGTGGTCGCAGGTGCAATCGCACGGCAACTGCTGGAAGCTTTCAATATCCGTATCTCCGCTTACGTTTCCGGTATCGGACCTGTTCGGATGACCAGTCAAGATCGCTACTACACCGCTACCGAGGTCGATGCAACTCCGGTAAGATGTCCCCAGTTGGATCGTGCTTCAATGATGGAGAAACATATTCTCGATATGAAAGAGTCAGGCGATACGTGCGGTGGTGTGATCACTTGCGTGACGGAGCATCTTCCTGCCGGTCTGGGCGAACCTGTATTCGATAAATTGTCGGCCCGGTTGGCAGCTGCCTGCATGAGCATCAATGCCGCCCATGGCTTTGAATTCGGAAGCGGATTCGAGGGCAGTTCCATGAAAGGAAGTGAGCACAACGACCCGTTTGTTTCCGACGCAAGTGGTGCCGTACGAACAACGACCAATCACTCAGGAGGAATACAGGGTGGCATTTCAAATGGGATGCCTGTTGTTTTCCGTGTGGCTTTCAAGCCGGTCTCTACTCATTCGGGTCAGCAATCGTCCATTGATCAACACGGTAACGCTGTGGAGTTTTCTGCAACCGGACGGCACGATCCGTGTGTAGTGCCTCGCGCAGTGCCTATCGTTGAGGCTATGGCTGCCATCACCTTCGCTGACATGCTACTGCAGCAGTCTTCATCCAGATTTTCTGACCTCTTGGCCAATTTCAAAAAATAATACGACCCACATGATCCGTAAAATCGTCAAGTGGACGAGCATCGTCCTGATTACATTACTGCTCTTGCTTGTGGCAGCTCCCTTCTTGTTCAAGGACAAGATCATTCAAGCGGTAAAAGATACAGCCAACTCCAGCCTGAATGCAGAGTTCGATTTCAAATCGGTCGACCTCTCCCTGATTCGGAATTTCCCGCGGCTTACGGTTTCATTGGAAGAATTGAAGATCGTCAATAAGGCACCGTTCGCAGGCGATACGCTGATCTATGCCAATTCTTTTTCCGTGACGGTCGACATCATGAGTGTCATCAAAGGAGAACAGATTTCAGTTCGGACGATCTCATTGTCGGATGCGCTGTTGAATTTCAAAGTGATGGAGGATGGTAAAGCCAACTGGGATATTGCAAAGCCATCTCCACCCGAATCAACTCCTTCCGAGCCTGCACGATTCAAGGCATCCATCGATCGGTATTCGATTTCCAAATCACGCATCCGGTACGATGATCGTTCACTGGGATTTTTCCTTTCCATGGAATCGGTCGAGCACGAGGGCAGTGGCGATTTCACTCAGGACCTTTTCACCCTTTCCACTACCACCAAGTCGGAGCACGTACGCATGGTCTACGACAAAGTGCCTTATATCGCAGATGCCAAGGCGGTGATCGATGCGGATTTGGATATGGACATGAAGGGCATGAAGTTCACCTTCAAACAGAACAAGGTCTTATTGAATGAGCTTGCCGCAACCGTTGACGGATTCGTTGCCATGCCCGATACAAACATCGACATGGCGCTCAAGTTCGCAGCTCCTAATACCGATTTCAAGACCTTGCTGTCGCTGGTCCCTGCGATTTATTCCAAGGACTTCAACGGTCTGACTGCCTCCGGCAAAGTAAAACTGGCTGGACACCTTACTGGTCGATACAATGCGGTATCGATGCCTGGTTTCGGGTTGGAATTGAATGTGGATGGAGGTCGGTTCAAATACCCTTCGCTTCCTGCAGAGGTGAAAGACGTTGCGGTCGATCTGAAAGTGGAGAATCCCGATGGCATACCCGACCACACGGATCTGCGTTTGTCGCGCTTACATGCTGATCTGGGTGGGAATGTGATCGATGCACGGCTTTACTTGACAACACCCGTTTCCGATCCTAACATGGATTTCTTTTTAAAAGGCACCATGGATCTCTCCAACGTAGGACGATTTTATCCATTGGAGAAAGACACTCGATTGACGGGTGTGATAACGGCTGACGCTGCTGTGAAGGGCAGGCTTTCCGCCATGCAGGCACAAAAGTTCGATCAGTTCTCCGCCTCTGGAAATGTGATTGCAAAAGCGATCGACTACTCCGGCCCGGCCGCTCCCAAGCCGCTAACCATACGTTCGATGGCTTTGTCGCTCGACACCAAGCAATTTTCACTCTCCGAGCTCGACATGAAGACCGGTACCACCGAACTGAAAGCCAAAGGTGTCTTACGAAATGTGATTGGTTACGTCTTGAAAGACCAAACGGTAGAAGGTGAACTTGCGCTTTCTTCGCCTTACATCAATCTGGACGAATGGATGAGTACTTCCACATCCGACTCGGTTTCGGCGGATACGGTACCCATGTCGGTGTTCGAAGTTCCAAAGAACGTTCGATTCCAACTCGCCGCCAATCTGGAAAAGTTGCATTACGACAACCTGGATATTTCGAACATGAAGGGCAGTATCAATCTTTCCGAGGGGGAAGTCCGCATGGAGGGTGTCTACATGGAACTGATGGGAGGAAGCATGAACATGGATGGCAGATATTCTACGGCCGACATACAGTCTCCTTCCATTTCATTCAACTTCACCATCAAGGATTTCGACATCAAGCAGACGGTCGAGAAATTCAACACGGTTGAAAAACTTGCCCCGATGGCAAAACATTGTGAAGGTAGATTCGGAGTAGCAATGGACGTGAAAGGAAGACTGGATAATCACATGGCTCCGATAGT
>JBJTRB010000071.1:0-3792 GCA_046075925.1 Bacteroidota bacterium
CAAAAGTCAAAAGTCAAAAGTCAAAAGTTAAAGGTCAAAAATGAGAGTCAGGGAGACCGGGGGAAGTGCTCCTCTTGAACAAAGATATTTACTGTAAATTCATTTAGTGACTTGTATTCCCTGCCAATGATCATCACCGGACACATCATCGATCCACTCAATAGACGCCGTTACTCAGGTACGATTGATATTGTAGATGGTCGCATCGCCTCCATCCAAGAACATGATGTAGAAGACGGACCATTCATTCTGCCTGGCTTTGTGGATGCACATATCCACATCGAGAGTTCGATGCTGACCCCGTATGAATTCGCCAGAATGGCACTGCCACACGGAACAGTGGCGACCATCAGCGACCCGCACGAGATTGCCAATGTGTGTGGCATGGAGGGCGTACTGTATATGCTGGAGAACGCTCGAAAAACTCCGCTGAAATTCCACTTCGGCGCCCCTTCGTGTGTTCCGGCTACCACTTTTGAAACGGCAGGAGCTGAAATCACGGCTGAGGATATCGAGGTGTTGTTCCGTGATCACGGCTTGATCTACCTGGCTGAAATGATGAATTATCCCGGAGTCCTTCATCGCGATCCGATGGTGATGCGAAAAATAGACACGGCGAAGAAATACAATCGACGTATCGACGGACACGCACCCGGCTTACGTGGAAAGGACGCAGCCGATTACATCGCCGCAGGCATCTCCACCGATCACGAGTGTTTCACCCGGGAAGAAGCACTGGACAAGCTATCCAACGGCATGAAAATCCTTATTCGAGAAGGTTCTGCTGCAAGAAATTTCGATGCTCTGATTCCACTCATGCGCACACATCCTGACGAGCTGATGTTCTGCAGCGACGATAAGCATCCTGACGATCTGGAAGTAGGTCACATCGATAGACTGGTCAGCAGATCCATTCGTCAAGGCTACGATCTGTTCGACGTGTTACGCGCCGCCAGTGTGAATCCTGTCCTGCACTATGGATTGGATGTCGGATTATTGCGCGTAGGAGACAGGGCGGATTTCATTCTGGTTGACGACCTGCAAGATTTCAAGGTCCGCAGAACAGTCATCAATGGGGTCATCGTGGCCGAAAATGGCGAGGCTAGCCTCCAGAAAGGTTCGCATCCGATCATCAACAATTTCAACTGCACACCGAAGTCGCCAGCTGATTTCAAAATAAATAGCTCAGGAAAAAACGTCCACCTTATCGAAGCCCTCGACGGGCAACTCATCACAAAGCGATTGACTGTTCCTGCAAAAGTCGTGAATGGCGAGCTGCTGTCAGACCCGGCCAACGACCAACTGAAAGTAGCGGTAGTGAACCGTTACAAAGATGCACCACCCGCCATGGGGATGATCAAGAACATCGGCATCCGACGTGGAGCCATCGCCTCCACTGTCGCGCATGATTCGCACAACATCATCGCTTCAGGCTGTAGTGACGAAGAGATCTGCAGGGCTGTAAACCTGCTTATCCGTTGTAAAGGCGGATTGTGTGTGGTGGACGGCGATGAAGAATTGGTGCTGCCGCTACCTATCGCCGGACTCATTTCCGATCAGGACGGTATAAGCGTATCCCAAGCCTACTCCGCGCTCGACAAGAAAGTGAAACAGATTGGATCGACATTGCGTGCACCCTATATGACGTTGTCGTTCATGGCCCTTTTGGTGATTCCTGAGTTCAAGATGAGCGACCTCGGGCTGTTCGACGCCATCAACTTCAAGTTTGCAGACCTGACCGACTGACATCGGAGCCGACACTAGAGGACATAAAAAAAAGCGGGCTATACCCGCTTTTCTTTTTTATTGATGACCGATCAATAACGGTACATGTCATTTTTGTAAGGACCCTGCACCTTCACGCCGATGTAATCGGCCTGCTCATTGGAGAGGGTATCGATTTCCACACCGATTTTTTTCAGGTGCAGACGAGCTACTTTCTCATCCAAGTGCTTAGGAAGCGTATAGACCTTGTTCTCGTAGTTACCGCTGTTCTGCCACAATTCCAACTGAGCCAATGTCTGGTTCGTAAAGGAATTGGACATTACGAATGAGGGGTGACCCATGGCGCAACCGAGATTCACAAGACGACCCTCTGCCAGGATGATGATGTCCTTTCCATCGACCGTGTACTTGTCGACCTGAGGCTTGATGGTATCCATCGTATGTCCATGGTTCTTGTTCAACCATGCCATGTCGATTTCGTTATCGAAGTGTCCGATGTTACAAACGACTGCGTTGTGCTTCATCGCTTTGAAATGACGGTCAGTCACGATGTTCACGTTGCCGGTGGCTGTGACGATGATGTCAGCCTCTTTCACAGCATCATCCATCTTCTTGACTTCGTAACCTTCCATAGCAGCCTGAAGGGCACAGATCGGATCGATTTCAGTGACGATCACACGTACTTTGGAATCGCGGAGAGAATCTGCAGAACCTTTACCTACGTCGCCGAAACCAGCAACGACAGCTACCTTGCCAGCCATCATGAGGTCAGTGGCGCGACGGATAGCGTCGACGAGTGATTCACGGCAGCCGTATTTGTTGTCGAACTTGGATTTGGTGACAGAGTCATTGACGTTGATGGCAGGCATCGAAAGTGATCCGTTCTTCATACGCTCGTACAAACGGTGCACACCGGTGGTCGTCTCTTCGGAAAGACCTTTGATGCCGGAAACCAATTCAGGGAATTTATCCAACACCATGTTGGTCAGATCGCCGCCGTCATCGAGAATCATATTGAGTGGCTTACGGTCTTCACCGAAAAACAGCGTTTGCTCGATGCACCAGTCGAACTCTTCGTTGTTCATACCCTTCCAGGCATAAACAGAGATGCCGGCAGCAGCGATAGCAGCAGCAGCGTGATCCTGAGTAGAGAAGATGTTGCAGGAAGACCAGGTCACTTCAGCGCCCAATTCAACCAGTGTCTCAATCAAAACGGCCGTCTGGATGGTCATGTGCAAGCAACCGGCGATGCGGGCACCTTTCAGCGGTTTTTTAGCGCCGTATTCTTCACGCAGCGCCATCAGACCAGGCATTTCATCCTCAGCCAATTTGATTTCTTTGCGGCCCCACTCGGCCAGCGCGATGTCTTTTACTTTGTATTTGACGAATTTGTCCACGGCTGTTTGTGCCATAACTTGTTGATTTTTATAATGATATTGTTAAGATTTCAGTCCACGAAGGTACGAAACACGCCTCGGAAGTACAAGCCTGTGACACCAAGGAATTTCACTACTTACGGGATACCTTGCAGACCATAACAGACAGGGATGCCCATTGTTCACACAGAAACCGCAGATTCCTATAAGTTGGCCGTTTGGGAGTCGACCGAAACGGAATCCGACCTGTTGCAGCAGTTAGGCCTGTCGGCCCCGGAACAGGAGGCCTTGCACTCGGTTTCCAGTGCGACCAGGAGAAAAGAGGTTTTGACCGTAAAGCGTCTGCTGAAAGAAATGACCGGATCAAGCGAGGGTCTGCAATACGACTCGGATGGGAAGCCTTCGTTATCCGGTGGCAACACTGTATCCATCACACATTCCAGAAGAAAGGTGGGCATTATCCTGTCCAAGAGCCATCCGGTCGGAATCGACATCGAAAAGCTACGGCCTCAGATACGGTCCTTGTCAAGCAAATTCGTATCGCCAATGGAATTGGAGATTTGGGGCCATCAGCCGGACGATGCGACTCTCCACCTGATCTGGGGGGCCAAGGAAGTGCTCTTCAAGTTGTACAGCAAAGGAGGCATCGACTTCCGTAAAGACCTGCTTGTTGAAAAGGCAATTGATGGAT